>CAIQNQ010000174.1 GCA_903873165.1 uncultured Methylococcaceae bacterium
GTAACCATTCACACCCCCTAGCTTATAACGGCTGGCAAAGAGGGTGCAAGAAAACCAGCTCGGCGATTATTAATCACAGATTCTAAATAACGCCAAGGACACTGTTGACGTATTCGACAGGTTTCTATGACACTCGCAAGGATGGCGAAAACACGAGAACCTTGCTCAGTTCGTGTGCCATAACTCATCCTACGCAAAATGACCCAATGGCGTAATGCACGTTCTGCCTCGTTATTCGTCAAAGGCAAATGCGGGTAGTCCAACACGGTAAAAATGACATCCCAGTCGTTCAGCATTTCAACGGCTAATGCACGCGTTTTTTTGTGCGTGGAAGTCTTCATTTTCTCACACGCTCCGCGAAAGCGGATCAATTGATCCTGATAAATTTCAGATAACGGCGTATCGGGTGGCGTTTCACGTGCATTTTTAATGGCTACCATGAGGCTATCCAAGAAATCGAGCGTTTCTTTACCAAACACTTGTGGTTCTTTATCGTAAGCTTCCTTCAGACCCCGCGCCTTGCGTACGAGGTGCGCCCAGCATCGTAAGCGTTTAAGAAACTGCCGGTAAACGCAATAACCATCACTCATTAACCAGCCTTTATAGGCATTGTTACTTAAAACTCGGTTAATCAGATCAGCAGAGCGACTGGATATCCAAAAAACAGCCACCGAGCTTGAGATAAAAGCCCATAGCCATAATAACTTTCCATTTTGTTGCCAAGGTGTTTCATCCACATGCAGCAAGTCACTTTTAAGGACTTCTTCAAGCAGTTCGTTTTCCAGCGGCATAGCAGCGCGTCCACTTTCATGAATGGCTTTATTGATGCTGCCAACACTCAGCGTAATACCCAGCCAATCGTGAAGAAACTCACGTATTCGGGGGCGGGACATGCGCATTCTAAAACTAAGGCAAATAATCAATGCGGCGAGACTTGAACCAATTAATCGCCATTCGCTAAGTTCTACACCGGGCTGCAAACTATCCGGCGGTTGCCGAAGGGGAGCTGCTTGGTTTACATGTCCACACGAACAAGTGATTTTATAATAAGTGTGCAGGGTATTAACAACCTCGATCCCAGGTTGACTTAGGTCGCCCCATTTAAGAGTTAAGCTAGCAAAAGCGGTATAGGCAACGGGGTTATGGGTAGCGTTTAAAACACTATTACAGAGAACACACTGATCTGGGTAATGAGGTTCATGTTGATGAACAGTGAGTTTTTGTTCTCGTCCGAAGCCTTGTGCCCCCAGCTGTTTTCCGGGTTTGCGAGGGCGTGGTGTTTCTTGGTTAGTTACTGGTGTTGCCTCTGCTTCTAATGAAGCTTCGGAATGTGATGGCGTGTCTGTTTCTTCAGTATGACAATCGCTTTCAAGTACTGGTTGGTCAGCGTGTATGGCATTATCTAAGGCATCAATATCATCTAACGACTGGGCATCCTCTTCGTCATCTTTATATTTCGAGGCTTTATCCCAGGGAGCTTCGCTACTGGGTGGAATAGAACTGTTTTTGGAATTTTGACTTAACCGTTCCCTTGCTTCTTTAAGATCGTTGAGTAACGTAATCGATAAACTTTTGACAGCCGTTTCTGAGAGAGTTTTGATTCTCTCTTCATCAATTTGTCGTAAATCGTGATCGCTCAGTTTCATTGCTTAAGGGGATGTTTGTATGGCAAAAGTCTATCATGTAATGAAAAAAGTCGGGGAAATTCTTATAGGGCTGTGAATAATTAC
>CAIQNQ010000175.1 GCA_903873165.1 uncultured Methylococcaceae bacterium
ATCCGCAATGCCCTGCTTTGACCTAGCAACACGCAATTCTGGGCTTTGTATGATCGCTATGATTGCCGCCTCATCAGGTGATAAACCATCTGATAACTCAAAAGGAACCGGCTTTAATAGTGGGTGTTTAATTTGATTGGCTAGAATGTGTAACTGAGTGTTTGCCGGGGGAGTATTTTGTTGAGCTATAGCCTGAGAACTTAACTCTTTTGCTTGATAATGAGTACAGGCCGATAATATCAGCGTTAGCAATAATGAGGTTTTTTCAATTTTGCAACTTAGTCTCATAACCTCAACCACATTCTATTAAAAGCATGTTATACCACCAAGGAATATAAATGTTCAAACAAATCACCTATCATATTTACTCGATTGAAATTTAAACGTAGACCAACTACTTCGACACTATGCATCAAACTCTGCCGCACTGCCCAGAACTAGAAATAATTACAGACTTCGATGGAGGCAAGAATCAACTTAACATTTATGATTTTTTAATAGCCAACTAATATCAATAATTAGAGACAAAAATCAATGTAGCAATCCCGGCACTCACAATACTTTAATTGTCGTAAAGCGTCCAGCTCCTTTGCTATAATCATAAATCATCACACGCTATCTTATTAATATTTAATACAAAAAATTTCCAACCACACTGGCTTAAAACTTGCTTTTCTTAATAGATATAACATTAACCCCACACGATAAAACACGGGTGATTCTATGAGTAAAATTGGCATTTTTTTCGGTACTGATACCGGCAGTACGCGTTTAGTCGCTAAAAAGATTTACAGCTTATTAGGTGAAGAACTCGCGGATAAGCCAAAAAACATTAATAGAACGACCCTCGCAGAATTACTGCAGTATGATGCTTTAATATTGGGTACGCCCAGCTATGGTGTGGGGGATTTACCAGGTTTGACGGTCGGTTGTATGGAAGCTAACTGGCAAGAATTTATACCTTATTTAGATGATGTTGATTTAAAGGGCAAACGGGTTGCATTATTTGGTTTAGGTAACCAAGAACGTTATGCCTCACGCTTTGCTAGTTCTTTAATAAAACTCTATCGCGTGTTTTATGGATACGGCGCTACTATTGTCGGGCGCTGGAGTACAGAAGGCTATCAATTTGAACATTCTGATTCGATTATCGACAATCAGTTTGTGGGCTTAGTGCTTGATCAACGTACTCAACCTTTCTTAACAGAAGATCGCATTAAAACGTGGTTATCAGAAATAACCCCACTATTATTGCCAAATACGGCAATATAAGGTGCATGAATACTGCCATACACACTACACACTGGAAAATTGCGGTAATGCTTTAACACCAATCATTCCGACGCCCTCGCGTCCATCCCATAGACTCACGTCATAGTAATATTCTGGGCGGAAATAGCTTGCGCGTTCGATTCGGAAACCCGCAGCATTGAACAACGAACCCAGAGTTTCAATATCAATAAAATTAAAATATTCTGGCATGGCTCGTTGGATTTCCGCTTTGTTTTCTTGCGCTTCCAAGCGTGGATTGTTTTTCAGACTCACCCATCCAGGCGTAGGATGGCCTGACGCTTTTCTGTCCAGAAAATCAGGGTAAATCTCCTGGTTCATGCCGTGGAATACCGAGTCGGCGACAATAAATAACTTTCCCCCCGGCACGAGCCAGCGATAAAAGTTTTCAAGACACTTGGCAATGGTGGCGGAATCGAAAAAATGGAATACTCTAGCGCACAATATGGACGATACGCTTTCATCATCCATATCAATCCCGTCAATGCAAGAACCGGGCAAAATGTGCAATTTTTCCCGCAAGTGCAGTGGGGTCTGTTCGTATAGCACTTGCAGATGATACGGCTCCAGATCGTTAACGATGATGCGACCACCGCTCTGTAAGATCGAAGCCGCCGCGACGCCATAAGCGGCTCCGATTTCCATGACTGGTTTTGCCACTGTCGCTGAGTATTCAATAAAATCCTGCGTGTAAGGATCGCCAATGCTTGCCGCCATCCAACCCATATTATTGAGTGTGGGTATCAATTTGCTTTCCATTTTTTCTCCATAATTATTAGATCAAGGGATGTTATCCCTACCATTGTTTTGTAACACCCAGATAACCAAAGGTGCCAGTATAAGTATATTGGTTGCCGTTGGCCTTATCTTGCGTCTGGTAAATATCGCTGCCTGCTGAAAGCGTGACTAGATAATGCCCTGAAAGCTTCCATTGGGCGGCTAAGAAACCGCCGCCTTTTTGTTCGTCGGCAAGGTTGTAGACCAGTTTTGTATCGCTATCGACCGCATACATCCGGTTGCCAGCCAGGCCGCCGATAGTCACCGAATGGGGAATCCAGATTGATTTTGGAGAAAAATAGTGGGTCAGTTTGATTTCCACCGCGTCGGTATGGTCGTGCAAAGTCCGTAAAGGATTGGAGATATTGACATCATAAAGCCGCAGTTGCAGCCAGTCGTAGTTATTATTAAAGCCAAAACCCAAGGTCGGTGTCCATTGTTGTACAGACAGAGAACCGTTACCGTCGCTGCTCTTGCCGTAAAAACTTACTGCATAGCCCAAATCCGCGTAAAACCATTGGCTGTTATTCAGGAAAGACAGTTGCGGAGCCAGCACCTGCACGTCATCGCTCTCGTTGCTGGAGTCGTCATTATTGATTTGATGACCGTCCAAACTCAAGCTTAAACGACCTGGCAAGAAATCCTGCTTAACATTAAGCCTGCCGGATAAAAACTCCGCAGCCTGGTTGAGCGTTGAAATACTTCCTTTATAATTTAACTGAGTGTATGTAGATCCACCGGCTATACCGCCGATATCACTGTATTGGGCATCGAAATACAGTCCCGTGCTGACCATGTCGCTCCGCAACTTGGAACCGCCAAAACCCACATAGGTAACTTGTGGCGTCAGTTTCAGTTTCCATAGGTCTGCTGTCATCGATTCATCTGCACCGTTTGCTTGCGTGCATAGTAATGTCAGGCAAACAGACCAATAGGGGTTTAATCTGTAGCGTTGTTGTGTTTTCATAATTTTTAATGTCCTGTCTGATTATGGGAAACCCAACTGGTGTTTTCCAGCACCGCTTCCCAAGATTGTCCAAAGCAGTCCAGCCGCAAACGTCGAACGCCGAGTTCGGGTTGGATAAGTGCCAGCGTGGTTGCCCGCCATTCGATTCCTGGTGCTAGATGGATGCAATGGACGCCTTCTTGCCGCCAGACTTGTAGGGTCTCGTCCCAATGTCGGCAATATCGGCTGTCACAACCGGTACCCAAGGGACGCAACAAGGCAGCCAAAATACGCCTGCCTATGCCTAACGGTAGCAAGCGCATGGCTGGGCGGTCACTCCAGCTTTCGGCGTTAATGCTTAAAGGCGTTAACCCTAAAGCCAGCAGCCACAGGTCGAGTAAAGGATCGGCCTTGCCTTGTCGATCATAAAAGCCAATTACCGCCGATGTCTTTTCAAAGGCAGCGGAGGCACCATGGTTTCCTACCAGACGAAATTGACCGAGCAGGCTCAGCTCGATGCGCAAGTCAGACTTTTTGTATCCCTCGTCTGGTTTTTCCGGTGTCTTTATGCGATAGCCAAAACTACGTCCGGCAGGGAGTTTCAAGGCGATGCCAAGAGGTTCGTTGCTAGATGCAGCACTGACGTGATCGCCTTCTAGCGGTCTTTTGCACAGATGAAAATCTAGCGTTGTCTGACCTTTATTGCGTACTAATACATGACCAAAATGGAATGGCAAGGTAGAGCTACCCAGTGTCTCGCTAATTTGCACATGCAGATGGAGATGTGGCTCCGGTGAACGCCCCGAACTACCACAGGCCGCTAATCGTTGTCCAACTGAAACCCATTCGCCTAAGCCTACCGACACGCTGTTTTGCTTAAGATGAGCCAGCTTTACATACAGGCCGTTACTCATGCGCAGCAGCAGAAAATTGCCCCAATTGTTGATAAGATCAACCTCGCCTGGCGGCATGTCGGGTAGATCAGAGCGTAAGCGGACGACTTGTCCGGAAGTCGGAGCCAGTACTGGTGCTCCAAAACAGAAATAATCATTTAATGAAGCTCCGTCATTGCTATGACTGCGCTCGTTTTCCACGATATGGAAATCGAGGGCATGACGCCAGACATCACGATGCGTATGAGGCCCATCGAAGCCTTGCGATACCCGCCATTCGCCGTAAAATGGAAGTGCCAGCGGTAGGCTGTCGCTCGGTGCTCCTCTCGCTTCGGCTAGCCGCGCTCGCTCGTAAGCGATCTCTGGCGTGGCGGGCTGCTCCAGATTTAGGTAGGGTGCCCGCCAAGTATGCCGGACGCTCAATGCCCCTAAGCAAAGATAAACAGATAGCAAAAACGGCGCAGTCAACAACGGTAATACTAAAACATAGAGTATCCCGTTTAAAGCAACCGCCATCCATCCAGCCAGACAGCTGCCCACCAAAGCAAACACAAAACCAGCTCGGCCTGGCACGGTGAAAATTCCACCCAGTGCCATAGCTGTCAGCATAAAATTAAAGCCGGAACTTTGCGCATCTCCTAGGCTAAACAACTGAAAACCAGCAAACCCTGCCAGATAGCCTGCTACTGCCAACAAAGCAAGGTAACGAGAGGCCACAATTAGCCCGCAGAACAGCAAGGCACCCGCCAGCGGGTAAGGAACCAGAAACAGCCAACCTAAGGAGATGAAAAAGCTGTCCAGCCAAGGCGTAAAAAAAGCATGTGCATTTGCTAGGCTTGCTACATAGGCCAGGATCGAAGCTCGGTACGTCTGTGTCAGAAGTATGGCCCAAGTCACCAGAGTAAACGGTAGGCTCAACACTGGCAATCTGGCGGTCTGCCATAGCAGCGCAGCCAGCCAGTAGGTGCTCAGTGTGACCAACAGGGAGGCGATAACGACCCAGGCCAAAGCTTGTACATCCAGGATATGCACAGCACCTACCACCAAGCCCGTGAGCAAACCGTTCACGAGATGCGGTTCACCCGGTTTAGACAGACCCAATACACGACCCCAGCCGACAGCGCAGAGTAGCCCGAGTAAACCGGGTAAAGCCGTGCGCGGTGAAAACCAGGTCAGTGCGGCGAACCAGGCACCCAGCCAGGGTGAATCGCAGAACAACACTGACGCATAAGCACGGGCGAGCGGTTGGGTCATTGACCCCAAGTGCCCAAACCAGCGATGGACAAATAACTTATTCAGCCTCTGTGCTAGTCTGGGCGAAGCCTTGACCCAGCGGTTATTTTCCAAGGACACGGCACTCATTCTGGTAGGCCTTGCGGAAAGGGTAGTCTTAAGGCATCAGGAAGACGTTCGAAGTCGTTTATCGCGGCCAGTTGTTCGGCGACTCGAACTACTTCCACATTACCTTCCTGCGTTATCATGACCACGGCAGGGCGATATTGGATGAACTGCATCCACTGGGTATTGTTATAAGCCCCGACCGAACTGATAAGCAAAGCGTCGCCCACGTTGAGCGGCGGCAACATCACCGAGCTGCGCAGCACGTCAATGTTCATACATAAGGGGCCGTATAACACAGTTTCTTCATGCGTGCCGTCGAGTTGGCGTAGCGGCTTGACTTCGTGGTTATACCAAAAGCCCGTAAACAGTAGATTAACGCCAGCGTCCAGAATGGCCGCCCGGCGACCATCTGGCAAGCGCTTGCCGC
Organism: uncultured Methylococcaceae bacterium; assembly: GCA_903873165.1. GTDB lineage: Bacteria > Pseudomonadota > Gammaproteobacteria > Methylococcales > Methylomonadaceae > Methylobacter_C. Next base: position 5,675 of record CAIQNQ010000175.1, read on the forward strand.
CGACTACGCGGGTTATCAGGAATTCTGCGTCGTCAACCACCGCCCTACCAGTTTCCATAATCAAAGTCGGCAGTGGTTTGCCCGCCGCGCTCCGTGTTCGGGTAGCTTCTAATAACGCGCCAGTGATGGCTTCCGCGTACTGATCAAAACTTGGCACTAACTGGTCAGGCGGCAGATACAAGCCTTGCAAGGCATTACGAGATGCAAAGCCACCGCCGATGTCCAGATACTCGATACGGCAAGCAGTGCTGCTTTCCACCTTGTCCATAAATTCCGCCATGATGCGTGCCTGAGCGGCATAAGCCCGCACATCCAGAATAAAAGTGCCGATATGGCTATGCAGGCCGGTCAGCGTCAACCATTGACTGGAAGCGATGCGTTGCACGGCATCCATAGCCGCCCCCGATTCTAGATTGAAGCCAAATCGGCTCCATGAATCGGTATAACCCGTATCAAAGTTCAGGCGGATACCCACTGCCACTTTCTTATTCAGCTTTTGCGCAACCTGCTCTAAGGCATAGATTTCGTCAAGATGGTCGATATGGATCTGCGCACCTTCTTGTAAGGCTTGTTCTAGGATCGCCGTGGGTTTCCATGGCCCATTGAAGATGATGCGCGAACCCGGAACACCTAAAGCTCTAGCCTTCTGGTATTCAAACTCTGACACAACTTCCGCCCAGGATCCCTCCTGATGTAGAATGGAACATACGGCATTCAGGTAATTGGTTTTGTAGGACCAGCCATGCCGTACTTTCGGCCAACGTGTGGCGAAGGCTCTCCGCAGGCGGCGGACATTGTTTCGTAAGGTCTTCTCCGACAGAATAAATAATGGCGAACCGAATTGTTCTAGCAGTGGCTCGATCTCAACCCCGTCCACCTCAGTCTGATGGAATTGTTGCCTTACTGCGCCAAATTTGTTCATCACACCGACTCGGTGCGAGGAGAGGGTAGGCTTAGCCCAGGCTTTAAGTGTTTTTTCAGGTGCGTTCATGATTTTATCCTTGGCTTTCAGGTGTGCATTGACCTTGCATCATCAAGGTCTCAAATAGGGACATCGGTACGATAGTTTCCAGCGCATGGCGAATGAACATCGTGCCAGGGCGCGGCGCAGCCATAGCTGGGGCGGGTCTGCCCATCGCCAGTTCCAATAACAAGGCCGGCAGGTTGCGACCGACGCCGTGGGACAGGTAAATCCAAGCAGGAAAGCGAGGATTAATTTCGATCAATTGATAAACGCCCTTGGGGTCGCGCATAACCTCCACCTCCAATGGGCCTTTCCATTGCAGTTCCGCTACCAGTTTTCTCGCAACTTCGGCGAGGATTTCGTCTGCGGTTGCCACCCCAGCCCAAGCTTTGCCCTTGGTAGTGACGGCACGTTTTTTCATCATGACCTCGCCCAGCAAATTGCCTCGTCCATCGCCGATGCCGGCAAGGTTATATTCCTCACCGGCGACAAAGCGCTGAACAAGTACAGGCAAGCCCCATTCCTGGGCAATGCTGTGAAACGCGGCAACGGCCTGTTCAGGATTGGCGACAACCTTGGCATCATAAAAAACGCCTTTCACCACCAGAGGGTAAGTCCAACCGACCTGGTCGCAGGTACGAAAAAACAGCGGATTAGCCAGCGTTTTGACTTCTGGGTATGTGATGCCAGCGGCCTCGGCAAGTTCTGGCAGGCGTGCCTTAGAACGTCGCTCGAATTGCTCTGCGTCGGGCATGAAGGTTTTCAGGCCGATCTCTGCCAACTTTTCTGCCAGTCCAACCATTAATGGAAGTTCGGCATCCAGGCAAGGGATCAAGACATCGATTTTCTCTACGGCCTGAATGTCGGTCAGCCTTTCCAGCAGCAGGTCGGCACCGTTAAGCGGATAAGACAGCAAGTACACACTATCGCAGTATTGTCCTAGGTAAAGCCCAGGATCCAGCGCATCGTAGCCCAAGCCAACAATGCGGATGCCAGCGCCATAGGCTTCCCGCAGGCAACGTGCTACCGCCAGACCGGGGCCGGGGTTGTCTGGCAAGGCGTTCATACCGGTGACGGCTACCGTCAAGAGCTTGGTTTTCATTGGAAGCATCCCCGCAGTTGACCGGCAAATTCGATCACATCGCGCTCCGCGACGAGGGCGTCGATTTCGAATACGGCTTGCAGTTTCTGGATTATCTCTTCTACGTCCAGAGTTTGTTGAATCAGTTGTAAAACTGCCTGCCCCGTGTGATTGACAGTAAAGCTATTGCCTGTCACAGGGTCGAAAATAAAGCCACTTTCGCTTAGAGCTAACCGTCTCAGTGTCTCTACGTTGGGAAAATCAAGTGTTTGTCCAGCCATGTCCTTCTCCTATATCGTCTGTCTTTAATGCGACCCCGTTTTGGGGGCGTGGACATAGTATGTTTGGTCAGGATTACCGGAGATGCGGTCTGAAAATTACAGATTTGTAATATAGGCCGATAAAATTACTACAAGGCACGTATTTCAACCTATGGTTATCATGTAGGTAAATACACATCAAACCTCACCTTGCCTATTTCAGCTTCGGTCAATAGCAAATCGCCACCATGCGCACGAGCTATTTCCCGTGATAGGCTAAGACCCAGTCCCACGCCTTCAATTTGGCGGTTGTGGGACTGGTCGGCACGGTAGAAACGTTCAAAGATGCGTTCGCGATCGGCATCCGGGATACCCAACGAGGCATTGGCGACAGATACTTCGATGCGACCGTCTTGGCGGGCGGCATTGATGTGTATCCAGCCTTTGGGCAGGTTATATTTGATGGCATTGCTTAACAGATTGTGCAGCACTTGGCGGAACAATTCCGCATCAGCTTTCACCGTCAGGCCGAAGGCAATAGAACCGCTGACGTCCAGTTCCGGTGCCAGCATTTGTGCATCTTCCAGCAAATCCTCCAATGCTTGGGTTAAGTTGATATCGCTCATATACAAATGCAGTCGCCCGGCGTCGGCCAGAGACAGCAATAGCAGCTTGCGTGAGATCGTGCCCAGACGCTGGACTTCGTCGAGAATGCCTGTCAGGCTGGCTTGTATAGGCGAACCGACTTCGCATTGAGCCATAGCACGCTCGATTTGCCCTTGCAGAATGGCAAGAGGCGTTTTTAACTCGTGGGCGGCATCGCCAGAAAACCGTGAGGCTTGCAGGAAACTGCGTTCTAATCGCTCCAACATGTTGTTGAAGACCTGAATCAGTTGAAGAAACTCCTGATCTTCTTTGCCTACAGCGATACGCTTGTCGAGACCCTTGGCGGTGACTCTCTCCATAGTGTTGGTGAGGTGCCGTATCGGTGACAAGGCGAGGCCAGATAAGAACCAAGCACTCAGAGCAATAAAACCTAAAGCCAGTGGCGTGGCGAGCAGGAAGGCGTTGCGCAGTTCGGTCATGTCCCCCTCGACCACGGTTAAATCGATGCCTATTGCTAATTTTCCATGGGGTGCGGTGGTCAGACCAAAACGCCAAAGGTGACCGCCCACATCCAGCGATAACTTAGTAAAAGCTGGCAGGTGTAGACGGGGCGGCTCGCCTGGCGGGGGCGGAAAGTCCTCTGGCGGAAATAAGGGCGGGGGATGTCCAGTGCGCATCGGTGGCGGGAAGCTGAACTCTGGATCTTCCCGGCCGACAGGTGGCGGATTTGCCCCATCAGAACTCATGGAATCGGTTGCGTTTTCGGGGGTGGGACGGTCTTCTAGCTGAGGCCAAGGCAATTGGTCAGGGTTCAAGCTTTCTGGCCAATGCGAAGAGCGGTAAACCAAGCCGTTGTCGTCCTGCATAATCAGCAAGGTCTGGTGAATGTCATGCGCACCTAAGAGCCGCCCCATGTTGTGTTCATGGTGCTTCCAATGATCCTCTGGCCAGTGTCTGGACAATTCTCGTTCGGACTGGTCAAGGATTTGTCTATCCAGTGCCTCTATCTTGGCATCACGCAACTGCCACCAGGCAATGGCGGCAAAACTGGCCAGAGCCACACCCGCCAATAATACGGACCAGAGTGCTAGTCGCAAGCGAAGGGATTTGCTCTTCATGATCAATTCAGTTTCCGAAAGCGGTAGCCCACGCCGCGCACGCTTTCAATAGGCAAGTCTCCGTTGCCAGTTACGCCGATTTTTTTGCGAATGCGCTGAATACACACGTCAACTACGTTGGTGCTGGGGTCGAAGTCATAGCCCCAGACATGTTCGAGAATCTGGGTGCGCGTGAACACACGCCCTGGCGAACGCATCAAGTATTCGATCAGATTGAATTCGCGACCGGTCAAGTCCACAGACTGACCTAGCCAACTTACTTCACGGCTGATACGATCAAGGCGCAAATCGCCAACAGCAAGAATGTTCTGGCGCTCGCCAGATACTCGACGTTGTAAAGCATGGATTCGGGCGATCAATTCTTCTACAAAAAACGGTTTGGCTAAATAGTCATCAGCACCTAGGTTCAGCCCTTCGATACGGTCGTCAAGTTCGTTGCGGGCGGTTAGCAGCAGCACAGGCGTGGTTTTGCCTGCTTTGCGTAGCCCCTTTAGTATGGACAAACCGTCCCGTCCCGGTAACATGATGTCCAGCACGATCACATCATATTCGCGCGCGTTCGCCATCGCGAAGCCGTCGTTGCCATCCGCGCAGTGTTCGACCGTAAAGCCTTGTTCACGGAATCCGCAACAGACAAAATCAACGATCTTTTTTTCATCCTCAACCAGCAATATATTCATTAGGGTAACCTCTCGCCGATAGCATAGCTCAAGAGCTTCGTATTGCAAATTACAATACTGTAATCTTTGGCTTTTGGCACAATGTGGTTACGGGTTACGGGTTACGGGTTACGGTTTAAGCAATTCAACCCCTGCCTTTAGGGCAGCGTCTATCGTTAACTCATCAAACTAGCGGATATAATTTGTTGATGTGCCCATGACTACTATGATTATTAGAATCAGTTGATTGATCTTGTTTTGAATGTCATTTACAATAAGATCATTATTCTGATCTTATGTGATTTTTATGCTCGATATATCAAAAAAAGACATTGTTGCACGACTTAAATTTGACAACCCTTGGTGGGATAACGGCGTCACAGGAAAAGTAGCCTTTCAAAATACTCCCCGCCGTAAGTATTTCGATGCATTCCACCGAACCATTACGGATGCAAGTGTGCACAGAGCCATTGTATTGATGGGCCCACGGCGGATTGGAAAGACCGTCATGGTTTATCACGCTATACGTAAACTCCTTGACTCTACAATTAATCCCAACAACATTCTTTATATTTCACTCGAAACTCCAATCTATACTGGACTTTCACTTGAAGCTATTCTTAGTTATTTTCAGGAGTTATTTGCACATAAACGTGATTCTATTTTGTATGTGTTTTTTGATGAAATACAATATTTAAAAAATTGGGAAGTACATTTAAAGTCATTAGTAGATTCTTACCATGATTACCGATTTGTTGCTACTGGATCAGCCGCAGCTGCACTCCGTTTAAAGAGCAATGAATCTGGAGCAGGAAGATTTAGTGACTATGTATTACCACCGCTTACCTTTGCCGAATATTTGATGTTCATTGGCCGCGAGGCTGAACTTATTCAAACAATACCAGAAGAGTTTAATGAGTTTGTCCATCTGGCTAAAAATATAGAGGAACTTAATAAGGAGTTTGTCAATTATTTGAATTATGGCGGATATCCAGAAGCCGTCTTCTCAGAGAGTATTAGGCGAGATCCTGGGCAGTATATTAAGAGTGACATCATTGATAAAGTTTTGCTGCGTGATCTTCCTAGTCTTTATGGTATCAGTGACATTCAGGAACTAAATCGTCTGTTTACGACACTGGCTTATAACACGGGCAATGAAGTCAGTCTGGAAGGTTTATCGCAATCATCCGGTGTCGCGAAGAATACTATTAAACGGTATCTTGAATATCTTGAAGCAGCCTTTTTGATTAAACGAGTCGAGAGAATCGATCAAAATGCCAAACGATTTAAGCGTGCCATGTGCTTTAAGGTCTATTTAACCAATCCATCCATGCGAGCAGCGTTATTTGGTCAGTTAGACAGTGAGTCCGAGGCCATGGGGAGCTTGACTGAAACGGCGATTTTTAGTCAATGGCAGCACAATCAGCAAGTTGAACTTTATTATGCGCGATGGAATACCGGCGAGATTGATATTGTTTTTTTAAACGGAGTCACCCAAAAGCCTGCTTGGGCTGTTGAGGTTAAATGGAGTGATCGACCCTATAAAGCTCGGGGCGAGCTGGATAATTGTGTTGATTTTGTTGAGCGAAATCCAAGTATTAAAGAGCCACTAAAAATAACTACCCGCACGATAACCGATGAAAGTGTAATTTACAAAGACGTACATTTTGAATTTTGCCCCGCAAGTTTATATGCTTATATGTTAGGGGCAAATATCTTGCGACGCGTCATGGGTGAGTAACCTGCTAAGGAATGAATCAAAGATAACTATCTGTTCGCTTATAGCATATAAGGAGGCCGTATTCCTGGCTACATCTTGTGGAATCGGAGCTATTCCACAAGGAATACCGGTTAAACCCTAGGGAATAGGAGCTATTCCAAAAGGAATAATGGTTATACCTTAGGGAATAGGAGCTATTCCGCAAGGAATAATGGTTATACCCTAGGGAATAGGAGCTATTCCGCAAGGAATAATGGTTATACCCTAGAGAATAGGGGGCTATTCCGCAAGGAATAATGGTTATACCCTAGGGAATAGGAGCTATTCCTCAAGGAATATCGGTTATACCCTAAGGAATAATGGTTATACCCTAGGGAATAGGAGCTGTTCCACAAGGTCTACCAATAATCCTTAAAAATCAGGTGAAATAACCTAAGTAGCTCCTTGCTTTAAGTAAAGTTATTATTTTCAATAATGAAAATAATAGTCGTTCATTTCTTTTAAAAAAGTAATTGATAAAGATGGATATTGATTGCCAATTACAGCATCAATTCCACACTTTGGACAAAATACTGTAAAGGAACCATCAGATTCCGCAACAAAATCTGCAGGTGTCAGTATATTTGTATCGTATAGTTCTAGACAATAAAAACAACCACATTTAGTAGATGATTGTATTGTGTCTTTGTTTTTATAGCTTAATTTATGCGCTGTTTGTAACTCAATTAATTTATTATCTTCTAAATTTAAAGTTTTCATATAGTTTGCTGTAGAGTTGAAAGAAGAAATGAATAATTTTTTCGTTATCGTATTTTAGATGAGTTCGCTAAGTAAACTAGAGTTAATATAAATTTTAGTACAAAGGAAATTTTAATAATTTCACTTTCACCAGATAAATCGATGATTTTGTAATTATGTTGGTTTTAGCTTTTCTAATAAATCATTTGCGGAATTGTCAGCATTATCTAAATCAAATGGGAAAACATTAAGCACCAGACCATCATTTAGTACAAAATTTTTTTCATTTGTAAAGTTAGTCCACTTAGGGTAGATCAATAGTAGCTTTCCCTGACCATTTAGATATTTGTGTCCGTAGGCAAACATTTGGTACATATCAGATTGGCTTATGCCTACTTTATTATCTTCATTACCGTTATCATATTTCGCATCTTGATCAATTAACTTCCATTTTGTATCAAGTATGCAAATAGGTGTTTCTATAGATGAATTACGTTCAAAAATGGCCAAGTCAGGTTTTAATTGAAAGACCCAACTTCCATTCGCAGGGATTTTTGCTAGATACTTGTTCTTAACCTGCTTTTCAACCTTATAGCTGCTATAGTCTTTTAGAGCTTTCTTTTCTAAAATCTTTGCTACATATTTTTCAAATAAGGTTTCCATTGGAAATAGAAAAGAAATACCCTTACTATCGCCTTTAATACTAAAGGGGCTTTGTTGATTTAAAATCAGTTTCACCCAATACAATAAAGGTTTGTAACTGATCATATCTCGACTATTTCGCCACAAACTAAAATCGGTTTTGTAGTCGGTAGATTTTGGAATCTCATTAAACGCAAAGCGAAGTTCTCTGGCTGTTTTTTGATTAGCTTCAGATTTACTCCATTTGGCCACTTGAATTAACGCGGAATGAATTAATCGATTTTCAGCACGATTCTCAGAAAAAACATCATAAGCAATGCGGAAAAGATGTCTTCGACTAATGGGTTGATTAATTTGATGTGACACTAACAATCGACCTTTTAAAAATCGTTCCTCTGCTTCTATGCGCTTGTAGTCTTTACGGATACCTTTTCTAACAACATCGGCTAATTGTTTTAAAAACAGTGTAATAAGCACATCCGGCAAAGGTTTATTAAAAACCTCAACAACAGCATCTGTACTTTTTATAAATGGAAGTTCGTCAACCTCCATCAGCATTCTTACCAATAACTTTCTGACATCGGAGTTTTTTTGACTTCCCTCACACGTCTTAGGCAAAATTTCTAAGTGTATATCGTCAGGTATGGTGATAACTCCGACAAAATTAACCACTTGTAAGGCTTTTTTGTCCTTGTAATTGCTTGGTCTAATAAACCTGTTGTCTTTATAGCTACTGTAAGCATAACTCTCAAGGTAATCCCAAGCCTTTTTATCAACTGCAATAGTATCGATTGATGAGCCTGTTGCAGACTCATCACCATTAGAACCCTCTTTCGCTTCCTTCTGGATGATGTAACCAAATTCACGGATACTAAGATCGCTCATCTGGTTATTCCGCCTGTGCTTGATTAATATCGTTTGATTTATAGATGTTAATGTAAGTATCCTTATTTTCTAAAGCACTATCATTACGTGAATAATTGTTTCCAGCGTAATCAAACCCAAGATTATCAAAAGTCTTTTTGATATAGATATTCGATTTACCTAATACTTTAGTAATCTTCTCCCAATCCTCAAAAAAGTATTCTTCAAGTAGCGGCAAAATATTATTTTTGAATATTAATGCAAGATCACTTACTTTTGAGCCACTTATTAATTTCATAAAAAATGCGTGGCCGATAGTATGTTCACGATCGTATAAAGCTTCGATTCTGTCATTGATAGTTTGAAGCATTAATTTTAGATCAATCCCTTCAATATTTATGTCTTTTATTAACTCAGGCTGTGGCATCTTTTCAATAAAATCAAAACGACGACGTAATGCAGTATCCATTAAGGCCAATGAGCGGTCAGCAGTATTCATCGTACCAATGATGTACAAATTATCAGGCACAGTGAAGGTTTCTTGTGAGTATGGCAAAATGGCATCCATTGCTTCATTAGTGCCAGCACGCTTTGTTGTTTCAACCAAGGTAATTAATTCACCAAAAACACGCGATGTATTGCCTCGATTGATTTCGTCAATGATTAGCACATAAGGCTTGCCTTTTCCTTTGGCGTTTTTAAAGTCTGCTAACGTACAAGCCGACAGTATTAATTTCTTGTGTTCGTAGTTAGATGAATTAAAATCTGTGTTGGTTGTTTTGGCTTTAACTTCTTCCCATAACTCATTTATTTTTTCTTCAGAAAATTCAGCTACAAATTTGCTGAACAAAGCTTCAATCGCTATCTTTTTAAAAATACCATCTTTAATTGAGTAGCTTAATTCCCCTTTAACATTAGTTTCAGCCCTAATACCTTCGACAAAATCTTCATAGCTAAAGCTTTGATGAAAAGTTATAAATTCAATATGCCCCTTTAATTTAAGCACATCAAATTGTAATTTATCACCTAAATAATCTTCCTCATCATTTTCCTCAAGCAGATCAGTTCCAGAAAAGAATTTTAACGCTTCAGAAACTGTATTGAATGTTTTACCAGTTCCAGGGGGGCCGTATAGTATTTGATTTAAAGAAATATAATTTAACGTACCGACATTGCTTTCTGATTTACCATTTATCATATTTTCAAATTCCTCGTGGCGTTCGGTAACATTCATAATAGTATTTCGATGAACTGCTTGTTTAATAGTTATTTCATTCTCTAATTCTTTCCATTCAACCTCAATGTAATTATAGTGTCCCTCTCCATCAGGGTCATCTATTAATAATTCATCGTTATATTTTGACTTTGATGTAACTTTACCCCTTGCAATTATGGTTGTTAAACCTCTAAATGCATAAATAACATCATCGACTTTCACCTGATTAAATCGATGAATTATTGAAGGCGATCCATTGTGATTTGCAAAATATTCAGGTCTTAAATTTATTATTTCTTGCGCATCATTTGTACTCGCATAATCATAATTACCCCATCCAATTGAAGCGATGCCCTTTTCTTTCATTTCTTGCCAAAATCGAGCACCTCGACCTGGTGCAAATTTATAATATTTCATCTATATCCTCTTTTAATTATTTGATGATTTCAATTGACAAAACAGCACAACATCTGCTGTTTGTTTAAGGCCTTTCACGTTGCAAGGCGCAACGATTAGGATATCTTTAGCAGTGTTAGTTGACTTGTCGAATGTTGAAATGGCACCATCGCGTTAACCCAACAGACCTTTATGACAATCTTCAGCAATTCTAGCTATTTCTATCAGTGAATTAGCTTGTAATTTTTTTCTGATTTGAGTCCCGTAATTAGCGACTGTTTTATAGCTTAAGCAAAGTTCTTCGGCAATATTGTAGACAGACATTCCTTGTGCTAAGCGCTTAAATATCTCAAATTCACGCGTAGAGAAATCGGCAATAATAGTTTGATAATGATCGGTTGGTGCTAGGGATGGTGTAGTTTTTAATAAGCCTTTTTCTATATAAATTTCTCCCAGCATAATGGCGTTAATCGCCTCTAATAACAACTCAGGTGCACTGTTTTTAGTGATATACCCTTTAGCACCGGCATTTAAAGCGCGATTGATATAGACTTGTTCATGATGCACGCTAAACACTAGGATTAGCGCGTCATTGTCTCGTTGACAAAGGCGTTTGATAGTTTCTAAGCCACCAATGCCAGGCATAGACAAATCCATAATAACTAAATCCGGCTTTAAGGTTTGATAGAGTTGCAATGCGGTTTCACCGCGTGAGGCTTCAGCAATGACTTCAATAGCATCTTGGGTTGCTAGTAGCATCTTAAAACCCGCACGAACAATGGCATGGTCATCAACTAAAAGAATATTAATTTTAGGTGCGCTCATAACGGGATTTTCACATTAACACGCATACCTTGCTTGGGTGCAGAAGCAAAGCTAATTTCACCATTAAGTGATTTAATCCGTTCTTTCATTCCCAATAAACCAAAGCCCGGCTGGTGATTAACTAAATCACAGCCTAGCCCATTATCACTAATGCTTAAATTAAGTTCTGCAATATGCTGTGCAATGATAGTTAAACGAATAGTAACTTCACTCGCTTGGGCATGCCTTATTACATTGGTCAGGCACTCTTGAATGACTCTAAATATTTGAATAGCTATATTTTTGTCGATATTATCAACACGCTCATCACAATCGATAATAAAGTTAAGATCGGGGTTACGTTCTGACCAATGTTGGATCAAATCCTCCAAACAAGCTTTTAAACCCAGTTCCGTAAGCACTAAAGGATGCAATTGCTGCATCATGGATCTAACTACCAACATTAAATGATTGCAAATGTTAACAATAGACTCAGAAATATTTTTATGTTCAGCTTTTGGATGCGCCAGAGTAACAGCCATTACCTTGATTGCAGTCAGTGATTGGCCCAATTCATCATGTAGTTCCTGTGATAAGCGTTGGCGTTCGTCTTCTTGGATGCTTAAAGAATGTTGAGTTAACGCTCGGTTTTCTTGACGGGTTTTATCTAACTCCTCCATCATGTGATTTAAAGCGTTAGCGATACTATCAAACTCTTGAATCGCAAACGGTGGCAGTTTTTGTTCATAATTCCCGTTTTCAATATGCCTTAATGTTTTAACAATGACGGCAATAGATTTTAAGGATTTATTTAAAGCAAGGCTGACGACTATAAATGTCAGTAGTGTTAGTCCTAAAATTAGACTTAAAAAACGGATTGTTTCTTCCCATACTTCCGAGATTTCATCTAAGGGTTGGGCTTGGATGAGTAGTGTTAAAATTTCACCGTTTTGAGTTTTAAGTTGATGACTAACGCTTGGGTAGTCACTTTGGACTAATTTAATAAACCATGCGGGTGGCATGTCTGCAGGGCGACTAGGCTTATTGTCCCCAGTAAACTGGATGATTTGACCATCAGGTTTTTTAATTTGAATACTCAGGTGGCGGGTTTGTTGCAACGTTCGGAAATGGGATAAATCATTACCTTGCAGAAAAACACCGTTATTATCCAAGCTTAAAGCAATCAGTTGTAAGGCAAGATGGCTGGAAGCATCGACTTCTTTAAGTACAGATTTGCGCGCTTGCCATATTGCAAGTGCGCAGCCAAAGATTAATATGCATAAAGCAGAGCCTAAAATGCGATAAATGATCTGCTTGCGTAGGCTCATATTAGTCCCAATGTACTTTAACTCCTGCATAAGCGGTAGCGGGCGCACTAGGGCTTTGAAATTGGGTGGGATTATTGTTATTAAAGAAATTTTGACCTAATTGACCAAAGGTGGCGTAATGATTATCCAATACATTTCGACCCATAGCAAAGATTTCAACATTTTTAGTAATCACATAACGGCTGTTTAAATTAACAACGGTGTAATCAGAAATTTGCGCATGGCTGTTGTTGTCATCGCCACGTGCATATTGACTAGATGCGTATTGCAAATCACCACCTAAGAAAAAATCACGGAATAGTTCATATTCGGAACCCAACTTAAGGGTGTTGGCGGGAATACTCGGGATTTTATTGCCCGCTACTATTGTTTCAGCACCCAAGCCATTAAATAAAGAGGCGGATGATTGATAGGTTGCATCAACAAAACCGTAGTTAATATACCAATTTAGTTTTTCAAAGGCTAAACCATTTAAGCCAAATTCGATCCCTTGGCGTTTAGTTTTACCAATATTGCTAAAGTAACCACTTTTGGTATCAATATTCTGAAACAAAATATCATTGGTATTGATGGTTTCATAAAAAGATAAATTCCAT
>CAIQNQ010000176.1 GCA_903873165.1 uncultured Methylococcaceae bacterium
GGATGTGATTGTGACTAATCCACCGTTTGGCGGTATGGAAGAAGACGGTATCGAAACCAATTTTCCGGCCACCTTTAGAACCCGTGAGACGGCGGATTTATTCTTAGTGTTAATCATGCACCTGCTTAAAACCGGCGGTCGGGCGGCACTGGTTTTACCGGATGGCTTCTTGTTTGGCGAAGGGATTAAAACCCGCATTAAAGAAAAACTGCTAGAAGATTGTAATCTGCATACCATCGTGCGTTTACCCAATGGCGTGTTTGCGCCTTATACCAGCATTAAAACCAATCTACTGTTTTTTACCAAAGGCACACCGACGCAACAGGTCTGGTTTTATGAGCATCCTTATCCAGCAGGGGTGAAAAGTTATAATAAAACCAAGCCGATGAAGATTGAAGAGTTTGTGGCCGAAGCCGATTGGTGGGGTCATGAAGCGGATAACTTTAACAGCCGTGTCGAAAATCAATACGCCTGGAAGATGAGTATTGGGGACATTAAAGCCCGTAACTACAACCTGGATTGCAAAAATCCACATGTAGGCGAGCAAGAGATTCATGATCCTGAGGTGTTGTTGGCGCAGTATCAAACGATGCAAGCCGATATTGCCGATTTACGAAGCCAACTAAAGAAGATACTTGCGGATGCCTTGGAGAGACAGGCGTGAGTATTGAACAGTTAATTACTGAGCATCTGGATATTTGGACGGCGGCAGATACTGAGAAGAAATCAGGGAGAGGCAGAAGCTCTGGGAGTGCCGGCAGTGTGTATGGCATTAAGAAACTGCGTGAGTTGATTTTGGAACTGGCGGTGCGTGGCAAGTTGGTGCCGCAAGATGCCAATGATGAACCGGCTAGTGAGTTGTTGAAAAGGATAGCGGCAGAAAAAGCTAAGTTGGTTGCTGAGGGTAAGATTAAGAAGAGTAAGCCATTGGCTGATATAACGGATGATGAAAAGCCGTTTGAATTACCGTTTGGGTGGGAATGGGTTAGATTAGACAATATATCACCAATGCCAATTATTGATGGTGATTGGATTGAAAGCAAAGATCAAGATGTTGAAGGTGAAATAAGATTAGTTCAATTAGCTGATGTAGGTGTTGGTGAATTTAAAGATAAGTCCGATAGATTTATAAATCTTGATACATTCAATCGACTAAATTGCACACAATTACAAACTGGCGATATCCTTATTGCACGCCTGCCAAATCCAATCGGTAGAGCCTGTGTTTTTCCAGACTTAAATCAAATGGCAATAACAGTTGTTGATATTGCTATATTACGACTACTTAATGTTTCTTATGATGAATATGTTGTACACGCAATAAACAGTAATACATTTCGCGCTCAAGTTGAAGCATTTGGGAAAGGTGCAACACGTTTTAGAGTAGCAACCGGTAATTTAAAAACGCTTTTACTTCCACTACCACCAATCGCAGAACAACACCGAATCGTCGCCAAAGTCGATGAACTCATGGCACTCTGCGACCAATTAGAAAATCAACATAATAACGCCGCCGAAGCCCACGAAAAACTCGTCACACATCTGCTCGGCACACTCACCCAATCACAAAATGCCAAAGTCTTTAACACTAACTGGCAACGCATCTCTGAACATTTCGATACCCTGTTTACGACTGAAGCTAGCATCGACGCACTAAAACAAACCCTGCTACAACTCGCCGTCATGGGTAAATTGGTTCCTCAAGATCCCAATGATGAACCCGCTAGTGAATTGCTTAAACGGATACAAGCAGAAAAAGCCAAGTTGGTGGCTGAGGGTAAGATTAAGAAGAGTAAGCCGCTGGCTGAAATAACGGATGATGAAAAGCCGTTTGAATTGCCGGTTGGGTGGGAGTGGGTTCGGCTTGCTGTAATTGGTTTTTCAAGAACTGGAAGAACACCAAGCACCCAAAATTCATCTTTATATGATGGCCCCATACCCTTCATTGGTCCCGGTCAAATTACATTAGCATGTGAGCTTTTGCCAACAGACAAGTGGCTTTCTGAGGCAGGACGAAAAGAAACAACTATAGCAAAGACGGGCGATATTTTAATGGTTTGTATTGGTGGATCTATTGGGAAATCGGCTATTGCAGATAAAGAAATGGGCTTTAATCAACAAATCAATTGCATTAGTCCACTTTATGTAGAAAGCAAGTTTGCACATATATCCATGATGGCGAATAGCTTTCAATCAAAACTTCTTGAGTTTGCAACAGGTTCCGCGACTCCTATTATCAATAAATCAAAATGGGAAGAACTATTAGTTCCCGTGTCTCCATTAATTGAACAACATCGTATTGTCATTAAAGTTGATGAGCTCATGGCAATCTGTGACCAACTAAAATTACGGCTTACCGAAGCCGATCTATTACAGCATAAGTTGGCTGATGTCATGGTCGAACAGGCAATCTCATAATGAACAACTTGTTTAAGAATGCGATACTTTAAAACTATTAAATCATTCTTGTACCCAAAAATAGCAGCTAAATCACATTGTTTTAGCGACGGTATAAAGGCCAAAATATGCGTTTGAAATCTGTATTTATTAGTGACTATAAAAATCTTAAAGATTTTTCAATACGCTTCGACAGCGATAGTTTTATCGAGGTATTTGTAGGAAAGAATGGTGCAGGTAAATCTAACTTTTTTGAGGCTGTAATAGAAATATTTCGACATATCTATGAGTATGACAAAATTAAATCTGAAACTGGATTTGATTACCTTATCAGGTTCGAAATTGAAAACGTAGACACCGAGATTGCTTGGAAAAACGGAACAATTACGGTCAATGGGGAGGATCGTAAAACGATTGGGAAAACTCCGCTGCCAGACAATGTGCTGATTTATTATTCCGGCCATAATGACACCGTGGCCGGACTGGTCAAAAAATATGAAGATGCGTTCCGTAAACGCATTAAAAAAGCTGATTACGGGGAGAGCCGCCGTTTCATTGGTATTGGTCAAGATTATAAAGAGCTGTTGCTATCCGTATTGCTAATGCAAAAGAGCGATAACAGGGCTCGGCAGTTTATATTGCAGAAACTTGGTATAAAAACAGTTGCGCCAGAAGTCATGTTAGTTTTACAGCGGCCAGCTTTTGCCAATAAGAAACTAGATATTGACCACTTTGCCGCACCGACTCACTTCTGGGGAACTGAAGGCATTACCCGACAGTTTCTCGACAAACTGATTACATGTATTAAAGGGGAATTTGACCACAGTAACATATACAATTCAGAAAATGACCTCTATCGCATACCTATCAACGTTGGGTTGTTTCAAGTTCAGTTTAATGAAGAAAAAACGGCTGATATTTTTCGCCAATTTGACAACCTGAAAACGCTAGATATGCTGGCGGGAATTTCATTTCCGCTTTTGCTTGAAAATGGGCTTGATGCAACCACTGCTCACTTTAGCGATGGCCAGTTCCAGTCGGTCTATATCTATTCTATCGTTGAACTGTTTAAAGACCGCAACTGCATTACGTTACTGGATGAACCGGACTCTTTCCTACATCCAGAATGGCAATTTGATTTCCTTAAACAGGTTTTTGAAATTACTGATGCCGCAGGCAAACAAAATCATGTATTGATGAGCAGTCATAGTGCAGTAACACTAATTCCTCATGATATGAAAAAAATTAAATTCTTCGATATCAAAGACAATTATGCAAACTGTTACTCGCTTGATAAGCGAATGGCTATAAAAAAATTAAGTTCAGATTTGATCAAGTACTCAGAGCAAGAGCAGATGCTCAGTATTATTAATGCGATCCAGATTGAGAATAAGCCTGTACTTTTCACGGAAGGTAGCACAGATCCGATTATCATTAAAGAAGCATGGAATAAGCTGTTTGAAGAAGAAATGCCATTTATTCCTTTCTATGCTTTTAGCTGTACTTATATTAACCAACTAATAACCGACAAACGGATTCACAACGAAATGGGTGGTTTGCCGGTTTTTGCACTTTTTGATTTTGATAAAGCTTATGATCAATGGAATGGACTAAATGGAGAGATCATTGAAAATGATCCATTTAAAGGTATGATCAAAAAATGGGCTAATGGTGAATCTTTCGCTTTCATGCTCCCTATTCCATCAAATGCAGACATTCAAAAACAAGTTATAAAAGACGCCAACACTAAATTAACTTATGGAGGTGATTCTTGTTGTGAAATAGAACATCTATTTTATGGAGAGGATTCTACGACGCAATATTTCCATAATGAGCCATGTGTAGGTGGCAGTAAAATTGTTTTTAAATCAGATGGCAATAAAACAGATTTCGCGAAAGAGGTTGTGCCAAGATTAAGTATTAATTGTTTTGAGATATTTAGGCCGATGTTTGAAGTTATAAAATCAAAATGTCTCAATATACCAATGACAAAAACTTAATATGGTTATCTGTTATCATGCGTTTTAATGTTATATTCTAATAACGACTTATAACCAGTATTTATTAATCTTTACGATTTTATTTATAAGAACCTTGGTGCAGTATGACAACTAAACTACCAACGAAACTTGGGAAAGAGCCGCTGATAGATGTGGTTTGCGGTGTAAGTTTTGATTGTGACATCCCAGCAGAAACTTTATTACCAGGTCTATTGTTACCTAAACTGGCTGGGCAACAATCAAAATTTGAAGCCTTACCGATAGCACAACTACCTCAATTAGTTAGAGATAACGACCCAAACCTTAAAAATGCGCCATTAATGCGTATTGTAATTGGTGAAAAATTTACAGTTTTAATCGGATCACAATGGCTGGGTGTTGGTTGTCAAATGCCCTATGCAGGTTGGTCAGATTTTAAAGAAATGATCATCACCGTTTTTGATGTACTTAACGATTTACCTTCAGTAAAAGGAATTAATCGACACTCCCTAAAGTATGCTGACTTCATTAAAAGTCAAAATAGTGCTGAATCCCTTTCTCGATTCAATTTGCAAATTAAAATTGCAAATCGGATATTATCAGATCAACTAACGCATCTCAGAACAGAGATAATCGAACCTCCATTTTTACATGCCACTACAATTATGTATCCCGCTACTGTCGCCTCAGATGATGGAACATTAATTAATGGCGCTTTAGTTGATGTTGACACACACAGAATAGAGTCATTTACCGTTAACGATTTCCTTAAACAATTACCCGAATTACTTGATGAAATTCATACTGCTAACAAAACTTTTTTCTTTGACTTATTAAGTGAAGCTGGTCTAAAGGAATTGGAACCTGTATATGAGTAGTGCAACCGTACGTGATATAACAGATTTTAATAGTTACCCCAATCCTTCACACGTTGAAAGACTGAAAAATATTATTGGTAGTACTTCTAAAAGAAGAATATTTCAAAATGGAGCACATGCTACTTATAGTCAATTTGTAGTGGATTACAACGTTCCGTTTGGTGTTCCATCAATACGAAGATTGTCATCTAATTCAATTGCTTTATCCAATTGGGTTACAACGGTATTAGATCTTTCTGAAAAAGGGCAGGAAGAGCTGGCACTCAAAAAAATTACTCTTTCCACAATGGAGTTTAAAGTGAGTAAAGAGTTTTCTAAGCTATCAAGTGACCTTGTAAGTTTTAATCTTAAAAATCTACCTGATGTGATCTTAATTGCTTTAGTTCGTAATACCTTTTCAATCCGTTCTCAACTGCCATGTTGGAATAACCTAATAATTCAAATTGAACAAATTCTAGTAAAGCGAAATAGAAATCCTCGCAGTTTATTACGTGGATTAAAGAGTTACTCATAATTTGATAAATTTAAAGCCTCTAATTCCAGGTTCATGGCCTGATGAATCATTGCGATTTGGAATTATGATTCAAGTTTCAGATCCTTCAAATAATCAACTTCATGCAGCCGCATTGTATAGGATTGATAATTGTTTGATGATTGGTGATCTTCAAAGTCATTTGCAAACAAGACGCGCGGCAGTAAGACCTTCTTCAGGGCTTTTTTGGATCGCTCCTAATCTCAATCAAGAAGATCAAAAAATATTAGCTGCAACGATTGATACCTGGCTTGACGTAAATGAGAATAAAATCCCATATTCTGTTGCCCATCCTGGCGGCGTAATATTTAAGGATAACGTTTGGGTCGGTAATAAACCAGGTCAAGGACTCACCTGCGCCACCTTCATTGCGGAATTATTTAATGAGTTGGGTATTCCATTTATAAATATAGGCACTTGGCAACCCAGAGTCGGCGATGATGATTGGGCAAAAAGAATTCTTGATATGATCTCTGAATCAATGTCGCCAGAACATGTTGAAGCCCAGTTAAATAACATTGGACAAACTATTCGTGTACGTCCTACTGACATAGCGGCAGCCGGTCATCTTGTACATCAGGATATGGTAGACTCACTTAACTTCTGTGAAGTTGATCCATTTTCAACTCGCATAGAAAAAACTTTGCTTAATCTCTAAGGAAGCTGTGTGGTGGTAGGGTTAGTGTTATAAAGTTATTATCCCGCCATGCCTTAGCACGTATAGATTCCTGATTGATATCGCGATTTTCCCATATCCCATAACTAAAGAAATCAGTTTCAGTCGTGGCGGCATTGCTTACTATCTCTGTTGCGTCAGTACTGGTTTCTTCTAATAAAATCACTTTAACTTTTTTTACCGTTCCACGATTGCTGATGAGTGGGTAGATTAATCACACCATTATTGACGGTCGTTTGAAACTCAACAGCATTCATTTTTTAGCCTTTATTCGATGATGATTGATAACGTTAGCTATACTGTACATAAAATTTGTTTGGATTACATGCACTTTATCAATGCTAGGCTTTTTTTAGCGCAGGATTTAGCAGAACCTTTAGTGTGGGTTGATATTCTTAACCCTTATAATGACAAAGAGTTTCTCAGTGATAAGCTGAGCATCGTTGATGTTAAAGCTAGAGATAGCCAAGATCGGCTGTATCAAATCGAGATTCAACTAACCAGTTACGCGCATTTACCGGCTCGAATTATTTATAACTGGGCGGATATTTACAGTCAGCAACTTAAAAGTGGGCAAGAATATCGTGAGCTTAGACCGACTTACTCGAATTGGTTACTAGCAGAAAATTTATTAGTCGATGATAATACATACATCCATCATTACAAAATGCGTGATGAAAAAGGCCAGACATTAACGCCGCACGGCGGCATTTGGTTGTTGGAATTAAAAAAATTTAATGCGATTCACGTTGAAACAGAAGACCAACGTTGGTTAAAATTCTTTAAAGATGGTGAACGTTTAAATGATGAAGCCTTACCCGATTGGATGATTACTCAGGAGATGAAACAAGCCATGAGCACCTTAAGTACGTTTTCAGAAAAAGATCAGCAATATTATCAATACCAAGCCCGCCAAGAGTACCTGCGCGAACAACGCACCATTCAATCTGAGTTGGAGTTGGCTAATAGGCGCGAGGAAGCGGCTAGAAATCGTGAAGAGGCGGCGAATCAACGGGAAGCTTTAGCTTTAAATGAAAAGAAAGTAGCCTTACAGGAAAAGAATTCGGCCTTAGCAGAAGTTGAACGCTTAAAGGCATTACTGGCACAGAAGGAATAAAGACACTTATTCTGTTTGTTAAATGGCTATTACTTCGGGTTTTTAACACTGCACTATAAAGAGCTCGAATCAAGGCGGAGCTGGCGGATCGGATAATGTTCCCTATGAAATTGACGGATATCTGACCGAGATAGA
>CAIQNQ010000177.1 GCA_903873165.1 uncultured Methylococcaceae bacterium
TTGACTATCTTTAGCAATTTGGTCTTGCTCCAAGCGTTGATTTTTAATTTCTTGCTCAAGCAATGCTAATTCGCTTTGTTTCTCTCTAAGGTCACGTTGATCACTTAAGGTGATAATCTCATCGTCCAAAGCGGCGGCTAAGGTCGCTTGAATACTACTTAATTGCTTAAGTGGTTTATAAAAAACTTCTTGTTGTGCTTCACCCGAACTACATAAATCAGCAATCCGTTGTGTTAAGTGCTGGATACCAGAACGTTGGCGTTGTTCACTATCTTGACTCAAGGCCCATTTTGCACTTACGCCCATTAAATGCTCATCGTTAGTCATGAGGTCTAGTTCAGCTTCAGGTAGATCACTTAAATGACGCCGAAAGTTATCGCGGACTGTGTTTAATTTTTCTTCAACCCGTTCAGCTTCGGGCTTCGCTTTATCATGGTCATCTTCAGGATCTAATACTTGATCCCACATATTAATCACTGTTAAGAATTTACGAAAATGTTGACGCACGGTATCAGTTAAAAACGACCATTCACGGCTATTACCGCCTAATTGTTCAACGCTTTGTACCCAAATAGCAATATGTGCACTGGCAATGGCTTTTCGGGTAATATCTTCGTGATGAGCAACAACTGATTCTAAACCAGGGGTATCGATAATCACTAAGCCTTTGTTTAATAAATCATGATCAGCAAAAACATCAATGTGATGCAATTCGCTACGCGCATTTTTGTTGGCTTTATCTAGCTCTGTTCCCCATTGTTTTAACACGCCATCATGTTCCCAAGACAGTTCCATTGGCGCACGATTGCTATCAATAAAATTAAGCGAGATATATTTATCTTGTTCTCGTCCACTGGGCGGTGATTGCAAAAATGTGTTAATAGCGGTGGTTGCTTCTTTAGCGGAGGGCAATAAATCAATATCTAGTAAAGCGTTGACTAAGCGAGATTTACCACGTGAAAACTCACCAATCACGACTATCCGCACCTTGTCAGACTGCAAGCCTTGAATCAGTGGTTCAAATTTTCCTTGTGCGGCTTTGAGTTCAGAACTGGCATGTTTATCGAATAGCTTTTGCGTTTGTTGTATATAAGCCAGTACCTGATTAATTCGGTATTCACGTTGTTCGAGGGTGTCGTTAAGAATGCTAGTCATAAAATCCTTTAGGCAGTTTTAAGGGAGTGGTAATAATCGGCGTATTTAGCATCGAGCAAGGACAATGACAACAAAGTCGCTACTAACTTTGCTTGATTATTATCATGTAGGATAGGCTCCATCACATCACAAACACAATGAAAATAACTTTGCCGTTGTGCAAGTGCTTTCTGGTAGCTATCTTCAACATGCTCATGAAAATACTGTTGTAAATCGGTTGCTTCGATGGGTAATTGTTGAATAGCCAGTTTCATCTGTTGAACTAAAGCATCAACGGGGTTAATAAGTTCGAATAGTTGTGTCAACCAATAATCTTGCCACCACTGAGTTAACGGATGGTCATCTGTCAGATGTAATGATTCAAAGTCGAATTGCCATTGACCTACTTGTTTAAGCCACGCCGCCTGTACTTTCTCAATCCTATCTTGATCTGACAATCCTAATAACCGGGTGCTGTTCATATTGGCAATAAATTGATCTTGTTTTTTAAACTGCCCGATAAATGCGTGTACGTTTTTTATTATCTGTAACGATTGCACCAGTTTGTCCTGAAGATGCCAATCAGCTTGCCACTGTTGTATGCGTGTTGCCCAGTCTCTTGCTGTGATAGCTTGGGCTTGTTCAGCAATGGGCGCGAACACCGCTTGCCAAAAATCATTGGCAAAATCTTGATGATTAAGTTCACTTGAATCTTCTGGTTCTTTGCCAAAATCCACACATAACACAGTGAGCTGTAACTCAATGTCCACTTTTTCAGCCAAGTGTTGTAATCGTTCGTTAACACGCTGTTTTATGGCGTCATGTTCACTTTCATCATCACAACACGTGATAACAATGACTAAATTAAAGCCGTTATAAAAGAAAGCATCCCCTGTTTCAAACGCTGTAAAAATTGCATGTAAACGCGTTAAATCATCTTGGCTATCGATGCCATTTGCTCGTGTCACATAGACTAAGCTAATGTTGTTTGCACCAACTAAACCGTTATCTAATGGATTTTCTGATATCAAAGAATCACCGGAGTTCCACCCTGGCATATCTTTTAAGACGGCGCGTTTAATGCCTTCTTCAGCACTGCACAAACTGACATTGCCTAACAATAATGCAGGTTCTGGCAATTCTAAACGTAAATAATGCTTGCTGGCATCAAAGTGCTGCTGTTCTTCACGCGAAGGAAATACAAAAAGCTCAGTTTCTGTCGTATTTGTATCAATACGAATACGAAATAGATGTGGAGTATCGGCGTAGGTTATTTCTAATGGTAATGCGGTTTGTCGCTCTTTTGAGCTAATGGGTAATAATGAATGGGCTGTTTTATATGGACGTAATAATTCACGAACTAATCGTGATTTTCCCGCCGAAAAAGCACCAATGATATGAATAACGGCCATTTCATCGACAATTTTTTCAGCCATTTTGTCGTTAAAGGCCTGAATTGCGAGTTGAACGCGCTCTGTGTGGTTTTGCTCAGAGTTTTTAAGTGGGTTACTAGACATAATAAGACCTTTTTTAGAAACCTCATGCCCAAGGCATTGAAGCATAAATTCGCTCATTGAGCATTATTAAAACAACTTTCGTAACAAACCCACCCCAAGCTCGGCAATCCCCTTAACCTCACCTAAATCCAAAGATTTAGAGCCACATTTAGGGCAACAAGCATAATGCTCCCCAGGTAGCAAAACATCACCCCTAGGGAAAACAGTTTTCTTCCAATCACAGGAAGGGCATGAATAACTAAACGGTTTAGGTTTAACGCACATAAGTCTACCCATTAAATAAATTGATGATACTGGTCAAGCGAACTTTTTAAGCCTTTTTAAGTGCAGCTATCATAATTCATTTACTAGACGTATCATGTCTTTAAGGTATTTAATTTAAGCCTTTTTATTCACTTTTTTTGATTGACTCATCAAGGACATTAGTATGGCTGACGCACTTCTACGACAATGGAAAATTTTACTCACCATTCCACGCTATCCCCAAGGCATTAAAATTCAAAAAATCATCACTAAACTGGAAGAGCAGCCAATACAACTGCCTACTTATCGCACTATTCAAAGAGACTTAGATACGTTAGCCAGTATCTTCCCGCAACTGGTTAATGAAAAAAAGGAAGGAGCTTGCTTGTGGTCAATGAATACAGAAAATGCTGTTTTGGAGATTCCTAATATGGAATCACCCACGGCGTTGGTCTTTTATTTAGCGCAACAACATCTAAAAAACCAGCTTCCACCCAGTGCTTTGCAGCACTTGCAAACATATTTCAACACCGCGACCAGCTTATTAGATCGTGATTATACTTTTTATTCTAATTGGCGCAATAAAATAAGGATACTGCCCCAAACTCAAGCCTTAATCCCTGCTAATATCGATGCTCAAGTCTTAAATAACATCTACACCGCATTGTTAGAAAACCGTCGTTTTAATGGTAAATACTTTCCCCGAAATGATGATCAGTATAAACATTACTTGGTTAATCCATTAGCCCTACTCTTTCGTGGCACCGTGACTTATTTAGTGTGTACCTTACGCGATTACAAAGATATTCGATTATTAGGTTTGCATCGATTTGTAGAAGCAGAGTTAACCGATATCCCACGTTCTGTTCCAGCTGATTTTGATTTAGATCAGTATATTGAGACGGGGCATGTCGATTATTTAATTGGCGATGGTTTTGAATTAGAGTTGCTGATTGATGAGAATGTAGCCGTTCATTTACACGAATCAAAGTTAACCCATAATCAACAAATTATTCCCTGTGAAAATGGTCAAAGTATTTTTAAAGCTACTGTTTGTGATACCGGACAATTACGTTGGTGGTTATTGGGCTTTGCAGATCAAATCGAAGTCATCAAGCCTGAAAAACTGCGGGAGGAGTTCAAACAAAAAGCGGTTAAAATGGCAAAAAAGTATCAAGATTAGTTTTAACTTAAATCGACGAGAATAAATTATTTCAATTCTAATTTTTGCCTACAGCCAAGGTGTTTTCAGCTCTCGGAAAATAGAAAGCTGTTTATAAGCAACGCAAAGTGATCGTTGAACCCGTATTTGGTCAAATCAAAAATAATGGGGTTCGTTGTTTCAGTGTGAGAGGCAAGGCAAAGATAGCGGGTGAATTTTCAATGGTCTGTACAGCACACAATTTCATAAAAATTGTTAAAGCGATTCTGACGGGATTAATCCATCCGGAATTTGAAAATTACGCAACAAATTCTGAACTCACTTGCTGAGTCACTGAGTCAATTTCTGTAGCGGTCTTTCCATCACATTTACTGATGATGACAATCACCGGCATGTTATGCAACTTCAGTTCATTCAGTGCCACATGCGTGGTTTCATTTAACGTACCTTCACCGGCACTGACCACTAAACAATACGCTAAACTACGCGGGCTATAATTATCAATAGCCTGACCGTGTTTATTATTGCCTGAACCCCAACCCGGAAAATCCACTAAACGTAAATGCGGCAGTGTTGCCAATTCAGGTGCAGAAAGCTTAGCTTCTATCCAACCGTTTGGATGCAGGCTACTTAATTGATTGTTTTTGATTTCATCACTACTAACCTCAACGCGTTTACCATCTGGATAACAGGCTATAAACGATTCTTCTGCACTGTAACTTAACTCTGCAGGGACTGCCGTTTCTGGATCAACATTAGTCGCAAAAATATTTTCGCCAA
>CAIQNQ010000178.1 GCA_903873165.1 uncultured Methylococcaceae bacterium
AACGCGATTGAAGCCAATCTAAGCGTGCGTTAGGCTTTATCCTGTAGGGAATTAGAGGAAAGTATCCAATTATTTTCTAGGCCGTCTTACCCCGCTGTAGTGTCGCTGCCAGTAACTATTATTAAGAGTAGATACTAATACTCGGCCAGTTTGTTCACTCGGGGCATGAATAAATTGGGCATCGCTAAGGTAAATTCCGACGTGTGAGTAAGGTCGGCCATTCACATTAAAAAACACTAAATCACCCGATCGGATCTGATCCTTATTAATGACGGGTAAAGCCAGTGCCATATCATAAGCTCGACGCGGTAATTTTATGCCTTGGCGCTCGTAAACATGTTTTACAAAACCACTGCAATCAAACCCATCATTAGGATTATCACTCCCATAATTATAAGGCGTGCCTTGTAGGCTTAATGCATATTTAAGGGCGGGGGGAGGGTTTTTTATAGCCACTTTAATAGGTTGTTCAGATATGGTTGCACAACCTGAAAGGCAAAGCAATACTATTGCTAATAGGGTAAGAGGTTTAGGCCAATAAAACTCGGGCTTTAGCGGCATTGTTATCGAGTTTTCTCCATTATTAAGGTAACCACTGCGCTATTATTTTGGATTTATTGAGTGCTAACCATTGAATAGCAATAATAGGGATGGCTGATTCAATATGGTTAGTTTCAACCATTTGGTAAGCCGTTTCAAAATCGACACAATGCACGAGAATATCTTCATTTTCCTCATCTAAACCATGAATCCCCTTAACTTGTGTACTATCAACTTTCCCACAGAATAAGCTGATACGCTCAGAAACGCCTCCTGGCGTTGTGTAAAATTCACTAATAAAATGTAACGCCTCGATAGTACAGCCCGTTTCTTCAAGAGTTTCTCGGTGCGCAACTTCAACAGCCGTTTCACCTTCTTCAATACCTCCAGCGACAATTTCTGTTAACCATGCGCGGTGTGGATTCGCTAAAGCGCCCGCACGAATTTGTTCAATAAGGATTACTTTATCGGTGTTAGGGTCGTATAAAAGCACGGCTGCGCCACAGCCTCTGCTGAAGACTTCTCGACTGATTTCTTCACTCCAGCCACCAGCAAATAAAGTATGTTTTAAGCGGAATTTTTCCATCCGAAAAAAACCCGAATACACAATGTTATGCTCGATAATTTCAAATTCTTTAGTCATAGTCTGGATATTAGCGAATTAAGGTAATGTAAAACAATTTTTTCGATCCTGACAATTTGCCAAGACGTCAGCCCGCGCTTGATCATCCAGGTGCAGCCAAGCACCTATCTCGGCTAGGCTACGATAACAACCTAAACAAATATTATCTGCATTAACTGCGCATACGCCGATGCAAGGCGAAGCAATAGGGGTTGATACGTCAGTCATGAAAGCGTCGGATTAAGTAAATCATCTAATTTATGTTGTTGATCCAAGTGATGCAAATCATCAAAGCCTCCAACATGGTAATCACCGATATAAATTTGGGGCACGGTACGGCGTTTAGTACGTTGCATCATAATCTCGCGTTGACCGAGGTCACGATCAACATTAATTTCTGTGTATTGTGCGCCTTTTTTATCCAGTAGACGCTTGGCCATGATGCAATAAGGACAAATTGTAGTGGTGTAGATGAGTATTTCAGGCATGTTTTTGTGATGTTTGCTACCATATATAATTAGATAGTCTAATAGCTAAGTAAGTTTGGTTCAAGAGTTCCAAAATACCTTGATGGGCATTGCTTAGAATCTTACTATCTTTTGGCTTTAATTATAAGAGATTTAATGATGAGTAATTTACCAGACAATTTGAAATATGCCCAATCTCATGAGTGGGTATTAGTTGAAGATGATAATATTATCCGTGTTGGCATCACTGATTTCGCTCAAGAGCAATTAGGTGACTTAGTGTATGTGCAATTACCAGAAATGGGTCGTAAAGTGAGTGCAAATGAGCAGTGTGCCGTAGTAGAGTCCGTTAAAACAGCATCAGATCTATTTAGTCCCGTGTCTGGAGAAATAGTTGCTACTAATTTGTTATTAACTAACGAGCCAGAGCTGATTAATGATCAACCTTATACGACTTGGATTTTTTGTATAAAAGCAGATGATGTATCTGGATTGGATGGCTTAATGTCAGCAGAAGCTTATCAAGAATACATTGCATAACAGCAAAAAATTAGCACTAGTCAACACACTTTCATACTCGCTGAGTAAAATCAGCTTTTTAATAACGGATTTATACTAAAACATAAAATGGCAAATCAAAATGCAAAAGGTTTTAAGCGCCTGATAAATGCTTGTTTTTTTTCAGCGGCTGGATTTAAAGCCACCTGGATACATGAAGAAGCCTTTAGACAAGAAGTGATCTTGTTTGTCATATCAACCCCCCTAGCTATCTGGTTGGGACAATCCATAGTAGAAAAATTACTATTAATAGGCAGTATTGTGTTAGTGATGTTAGTTGAATTATTAAATTCAGCGGTTGAAGCGGTGGTTGATCGAGTCGGCTTTGAGCATCATGAATTATCCGCTAGAGCTAAGGACATTGGTTCTGCTGCGGTGATGATGTCATTAGCTTGGGCGGCGACTACCTGGGCATTAATTTTACTTTAAGGAAATAAAATCATGAGTGCTTTAATCTGTGGATCGATGGCTTACGACACTATAATGGTGTTTCACGATCAATTTAAAAATCATATCTTGCCAGAAAAAGTGCATATCCTAAATGTATCTTTTTTAGTACCCGTATTGCGCCGTGAATACGGTGGCTGTGCGGGTAACATCGCCTACAACTTAAATTTATTAGGCGAAGATGCCCAAATCATGGCGGTGGTCGGCCATGATTTTGAGCCTTATAGTCAATGGCTCAATCAAAATCGTTTGTCTACTGAATATATCCATATTTTAGATAATCAATATACTGGTCAGGCGTATATCACCACCGATCAAGACGGCAATCAGATTACCGCTTTTCATCCGGGAGCGATGAGTTTCTCGCATTTAAATGCTATTCCAGCTAATACGGATATCAGTCTGGGTATTGTGTCTCCCGATGGCAAAGACGGGATGCAACAACATGCTGACCAATTTGCCGAATTAGGTATCCCGTTTATCTTTGATCCAGGGCAAGGGATGCCGATGTTTAATGGTGCTGAATTATTGACCTTTATCGATCAAGCTAATTATGTGACTTTAAATGATTATGAATCTGAATTAATGCAAGAGCGTACTGGCCTAAGCTTGGTGCAAATTGCCGAGCGGGTAGAAGCCTTAATTATTACGTTGGGTGCGCAGGGTTCAAAGATTTATACTGACGGTCAATGTATTACAATCCCAGCGGCTAAACCGCACGCAGTATTAGATCCTACGGGTTGTGGTGATGCGTATCGCGCGGGTTTATTGTATGGTTTGATGAATGAGTTTGATTGGGAAGTGACGGGCAGAATCGCTTCATTAATGGGTGCGATTAAGATTGAACATAATGGTACGCAAAATCATAATTTTACTATCGCTGATTTTAAACAGCGCTTCCATGAAAACTTTGGTTATTCCTATTAAGCGGATTTTTCACCTATGTTAAAAAACACTCAGCAACTATTAGAATTAATGTCACGTTTACGCCGTCCAGAAGATGGCTGTCCTTGGGATATTAAACAAGACTTTAAAAGTTTAATTCCCTATTTAATAGAAGAAGCCTATGAAGTCGTTGATGCTATCGAGCGCAATGATTTAGAGGATTTAAAGTT
>CAIQNQ010000179.1 GCA_903873165.1 uncultured Methylococcaceae bacterium
AGCTGAAGCCATTGACTACCGTGCCGCCTTCAATGCCGTAAGTAAGCGTAGTATCGGCATCCACATCATGACCGACTAAGGTTCCACGGGTTGGATTGTAAGTATCGTTAGCTGCGGTGTCGATGTAACTGGCTGCAGTGGGAGAATCAAGCGTGGGAGCGTCATTGACACCCGTCACGCGAATGTTGATACTTTGAGTTGCACCACCCACCGTTGTGACGACAAACTTATCATTGACGACTTGGTCGGATTTGAGCGCTTGTACGTTGTCAGCACTATTGTTGAGTGTGTAATTCCAGACACCATTTATGCCGATGCTGAATCTGCCATAGATGCCCGTGGTGCTGGCTTGAGCAATTATTGTCGCATCACCTGCATCAAGATCAGTGACACTAAGAGTGCCGTTGTCTGATACCACATTGTCTTCTGTAACATTACCTTCGGTATTTCCGCTGAAAGTTGTGGGATTAGGATTCGGGGTTGGATTAGTTGACGTTATGGAATATTGATTTACTAGCTGTTCTCTAGTATATGTCACGCCTCCTATTAAACTGATTTAAAAGGGTAACTTGATCATTATTTCCATATTTAATAACAAGATTACTTCCAGAAATAGAGATGTCTAAATCTTTAGTCGCTATGTTTTCAAACTGTAGGGCATCATTATTAGAATTATAGTCATCAATAATATCTTTACCACTCCCTATTCGGAAGAGATAAGTATCACGCCCGTTTCCGCCAGTCAATGTGTCGTTACCCTGGCCTCCATCTAAGGTATCATCACCATTATTGCCAAATATTTGATCTTCTTGATCCGAACCAGTTAAAATTTCATTATTATTTGTTCCATTAAAAGTCGCCATGATTAAATCCAATGATTAACTATTTAAAAAGTATCTAATTTAAAATTATGGCTACCTAATCAAAACCTATAACCCAAAATTTTACTTAAATTACCAATAAATAATCTATTTTGCAATAAGAGAAATATTACAATAATAAGTCATTTTTTTTGGAACCAAATTGCAAGAAAGATTTAAAGCATGGACAGCGATTCCACAGCAAAAACCTAGGCATGGATGCAAGCAGAACACCATCTAAATACAATTAACACGACAAAGGCTGCACCAATATAACAATGTTAAAGGTCGATCCAACATCGTTTAATGTACTGGTCTGCGACAATGTCCGAAATATCGTACTGAACTGCAACACTTACCATCATCAACTACTTAACTTGCTCGGTGGTAGAATATTCTATATCTCTGAGAACACGATAATCATTTCTAAAACTCGCCTTCCCGGCTAGTTCATTAAAAATTATATCTGAATTGTATTAATTTCGCTTGATAGAACAATCACATCGGTCTTCATAAAACTCTCGCCTGTTTTGGTAATAACTCCGGCTAGTTTGTTAATAATCCCGACTGTTTTAGCTATAACGCCTGCTACTTTGATAATAACACCGCTTGTAATCATCAAATCAAGGCTAAAATTAATCAACCTAAGGGCGATTATTACGAAACTCTACGGAGTTATGACCAAACCATCGGCTGTTATTACTATAATTACGGCTGGTTTGATAAACTTCGCGCCTGTTATTACCAAAACAGCCGGAGTTATTATCAAAACAGACGAAGGTATTACCAAACTAGGCGAAGGCATTACCAAACTAAGCGCGGTTATTGCCAAAATAGCAGAGATTTTTGCTAGAAATGGCGAGGTTGTTAATTCATTAATCGGAATAGCTACTAAGTTAACTGAAAAGTTAGCTAAACAAAACTAACTTATTGCAACTTTAGCGGTTATTAGCGCTAATAACTTAGACAAACCTACTATTACAACAGCGCTCATTCGAATCACCAAAGCCGTGATATAAGTTTCTAATAAACACTTTCAATAAATAATGTTATTAGTACATTTTATTAACTCTCATCGTTTATAATCAGCCTCTTCTCCCATAAAATTAAGGATACTAGTCATGAAAGCAAGTGCACGTAATCAATTTATCGGTACCGTTAATAAGGTCATTATTGGCGCAGTTAATGCTGAAGTGTTTATCACTTTAAAAGGGGGTGAAATTCTAGTTGCAGCAATCACTAATGAATCAGTTGAAGCGCTTAGTATTAAAGAAGGTATTGATGTCGTTGCTTTGGTTAAAGCCCCCCAAATCATCATCGTTTCTGACTTTGGGGATTTTAAAGTTTCAGCACGAAATCAATTAAAAAGTACAGTTATCCAAGTAAAACCCGGAGCGGTTAACGCAGAAGTCATTATGGAATTAAATGGAGGCGACCTGATTGCAGCCACTGTAACGAATGATAGTGTTGAAACCTTGGGCCTTAGTAAAGGTACAGCAGTAACGGCGATATTTAAAGCCGGAGCGGTAATCTTAGCCGTTAAAAACTAAGCAAGTAGAATAACCACTCTACAAATCTATCAAAAACGCCTGCTATAAACTGGCGTTTTTTATCGCCGCCGCCGCTGCACTGTTTGGGGATCAACAGTAATCTGCCGATATATTTCTACTCTATCGCCTTCTTTTACTACGGTATCTAAAGTAGCTATTTTCCCAAAGATACCTACTTTTTGAGTGCTTAAATTTATTTCTGGATATAACTTTAACAGACCCGATATGTTAATGGCTTGTTCTATAGTACTATCATCAGGTACTTCTAAGCGCATCCATAATTGTCTATCTGATTGTGCATAGCAAACACCTACGTTCATACTATTCTCCTTATTTAATCAACCATCGCAACGGCTTCGGTAGCCTGAATAACTGACTGTGTCTTTCTTGCCGCTAACACATTATCTATCATGCGTTTACCAACGATCAAAAACGCTAACATAATAAAACCGCCCGGTGGAAGTGCCATCAATAAAAAACCTTTATAGTGAGGTATAACCGTTACTTCTAAAAACTTAAACGACTCACCCAATAATAAAGACGCATTGGCAAATAAAGTACCAGCGGCACTAATTTCTCTCGCGGCACCCAACGCAACCAAGACTAAGGTAAATCCCAAGCCCATCATCAAGCCATCCCATAAAGCAAGTTTGACGGGTTGTTTTGAGGCAAAGGATTCTGCCCTACCTAATAAGGCGCAATTAGTAACAATCAACGCAATAAATAACCCTAACACCTTATACAATTCATGCGCCCAAGCATTCATTAATATATCGACTAAAGTCACTAATGCTGCGATTAACAAGACAAACACAGGAATGCGAATTTCGCTGGGTATTAAATGTCTAGAGACTGAAATTAAACCATTAGAAGCAATAATAACCACCAATGTCGCCAAGCCCATTCCCAAGCCATTAGTCGCCGTACCCGTTACTGCTAATAAAGGACATAAAGCTAGATTTTGTCCGAAGACAATATTATTATTCCAAATACCATCAGTCGCGATTCTACGATAAGTGTCTGACATCAACATAACGCCCCCTATGGATTAATAAGTTGTTCTTGATTGGCTTTAAACAGTTGCAAAGCTCGATACGTCGCTTGGACTGATTTTCTGGGTGTTATGGTCGCTCCGGCAAATTGATCAAATACACCACCATCTTTTTTAACAGCCCATTGAGCAGGCGTTAGATTATCTAAAGACCGACCGACAAAATTTAAAATCCAATCTGATTTAGCGACTTCAATTTTGTCTCCCAGGCCTGGGGTTTCCTTATGATTAAGCACTCGTACACCTAATAGTGTGCCGTTTCGATCAACCCCCATAATCATATTAATGGCACCCGAATACCCATCTGGCGCAATAAACTTAAAACACACTGCACTTACTTTTCCAGACTGCTTTGCCAAATAAACCGTCGTGTTATTAGCACCAATATTAAACTCAGCAGAAGGAATGGTTATCGTGTCTTGTAAAATATCATTATCATAGTAACTAGCAGGCACCACCTCTTCTAAGGACTTTTTTAAATCTTCATCCAATCGTTGCTGGATAGTGCTTTGAGTACTGCAATTAGTTACACCTAATAAAACACTGGCTATTAATGAAAATCCTGCTAATACACCGGTTTGAAATTCAAGCTTAGGCCTTAAACCCGCTAAATTAGACGGTTCTAGCCATGCTTTTAAAAACGCAACAAAACTAAACCATTTTGTACGCCAATATTCTATCGTTTCAGGTTTTATGTTCATCGTTTCACTCTGAGTCTGTCAGCATTTAAAGCGTGTCGAGCCATTAAGTCTTTGGAATTTCCAAGGGCTTACCCTGCCGATCACGGCCATAAATCCGAGGCTTAATGTAATGATCAATTAAAGGTGTTGCTGAATTCATCAATAACACAGCGAAGCCAGAACCTTCTGGATAAGCGCCCCACGTTCTAATAACAAATATCAGTAACCCACAACCTGCGCCAAAGACCATCTGACCTAGCGGAGTGTTAGGTGAAGTGACATAGTCAGTCGCTATAAAGAAAGCCACTAAAACCAAACCACCCGAACTTAAATGTAACAACGGGCTAATAAAATGCTGATCATCAATCAAATGAAAAATACTGGCTAAAATCACAACCGTAACTAATACCGATGCCGGAATATACCATTGGATAATGCCTTGCCTGATTAACCAGACTCCACCTAAGCCTAACAAAAGTACAGAGGTTTCACCCAAACTACC
>CAIQNQ010000180.1 GCA_903873165.1 uncultured Methylococcaceae bacterium
ATTTTGAACATTGGTCAATTGAGCATCAGTGGCGGTATTCAGATCAGCACTGGCACTATTTAGAATTAAAGTATTTGTTCCAGTACCACCATCAATCGTATCAGCCCCGGCAAAACCGTTAAATGTGTCATTACCCGCCCCGCCCACTAGGCTGTCGTTACCTGAATCTCCAGTGATTGCATCATCGCTACTGCCACCAAGAATAGTAAAACCTTCTGATTGATTACTGACGTTGATAGTCACGGGATTAACCGCACTGCTAGCATCAATTGTTTGGACACCAATGAGTTGAGCATCAGAAGCATTATTAAGGTCATCTGATGTGCCCGTTAATGCAAGCGTATGATCCCCGTTACCACCATTAATGGTATCCGCCCCGACAAAACCAGTAATGGTGTCAGCTCCGTTTGTACCGCTTAAGGTAATGCTATCAGCCCCTTGACCCCCGGTAATGGTGTCATAGTTGCCATTACTGACATCTATGTTAAAGCCTTCTGACTGATTGCTTAAGTCGAGCGTACTGTAATAGGCCGCTAAGGTGACATTTTGAACATAGTTGAGTTGATAGTCAGAGGCGGTATTTAAATCTGTACTCGTACCATCAAGAGCTAAAGTATTATCTCCATAGTAGCCACCATTAATTGTGTCAGCCCCGACAAAACCAGTAATGGTGTCCGCTGCGTTTGAGCTTAGAGTGATACTGTCAGCCCCTTGACCACCGGTAATGGTGTCATAGTTACCATTACTCACATCTATATTAAAGCCTTCTAATTGATTGCTTAAGTCAAGCGTGCTGTAATAGGCGGCTAATGCTATATTTTGAACACTCGATAATTGTGCGTCTGTTGCTGAATTAAGGTCGGTCGATGTGCCAGTGAGTACTAAAAAAGTAGTATTACCATATACGATACCACCACTAATTGTATCAGCACCCTCAAAACCATTAATGGTATCGTAACCGTTTAATGTAATGCTATCTGCACCTTTGCCTCCGGTTATAGTGTCATATAAGGTACCCGTGGCAGTGGTATCAATCGTAAAGCCTTCCGACTGATTGCTTAAGTCAAGATTAATGCCATTATCTGATAAAAGAATATCTTGAATATTGCTTAGTTGTACATCAGTAGCCGTATTCAGATCGGTACTCGTGCCATTTAGGACAAGGGTATTATTGCCTAATCCTCCATCAATCGTATCAGTTCCGATAAAACCATTAAACGTGTCATCCGTCGCTCCGCCAGTGATCAAGTCACTGCCTTGACCACCAGTGATGGTATTTGCCGCCGTGCTGCTACCCAGAATAGTAAAACCTTCTGTTTGCTGACTTACATTTATAATCGTAGGATTAATCGCACTGCTGGCATCAATTTCTTGTATACCAATAAGTTGGGCATCATAGGTGTTATTAAGGTCGGTCGATGTTCCAGATAATACGAGGGTATTGTTGCCTAAACCACCGTCAATCGTATCAGCCCCGACAAAACCGTTAAACGTGTCATCCGCTGATCCGCCAGTGATCAAGTCACTGCCTTGTCCACCTGCAAGAGTATTTGCTGCCGTGCTGCTGCCGTTAATGTTAAAACCCTCAGTTTGATTGCTTAGATCAATGACGGTTGGATTAACTGCACTGCTAGCATCTATGGTTGACACACCCGAAAGTTGCGCGTCAGAGGCGACATTAAGGTCAGTCGATGTACCCGTTAATACGAGAGTATTATTTGCGTAATAGCCACCATTGATTGTATCTGCACCCACAAAACCATTAATGGTATCGTAACCGTTTAGTGTGATGCTATCAGCACCTTTACCTCCAGTGATGGTGTCATAATAACCACCCGTGCCATCGATGTTAAAGCCTTCTGACTGATTGCTTAAGTCAAGCGTACTATAATAAGCCGCTAATGCTATATTTTGAACGTTACTCAGTTGAGCATTCGTAGCGATATTTAAATCGGTACTGGTGCCATCTAAAACGAGGGTATTTATACCTGTGCCACCGTCTATTGTGTCAGCACCATTAAACCCAACAAAAGTATCATTACCAGCCCCTCCCACTAAAGTATCATTACCCCAGCCACCCGTAATAGTGTCATCACCACTACCGCCTAAAACAGCAAAGCCAGCGGTAAGATTTTGTGTTGCTCCATCCACTATCAGGCTATTAGCCATAGCTGAGCCATCAATTGTCAAGTGTTGGTTAGCTTGTACATTTTCAACATTACCCTCATTAAGTTGCAAACTTAATGATCCAGTGGTGTTAAGCACTAATTTTTCTACGTTAACTAAATTAGTTGCATTTAAAACTAAATCGCTACTGCCTGAAAGGTAGACGGTGTCTATGCCCGTGCCACCATCGATACTATCTGAAGTAAGGCTGGAGGCATTGGTGTAAATACTATCATTACCAGCACCAGCATCTATCGTATCTGCACCGCCGCTGGTGATATCAAAGTAATCATTATGGGTAGTACCTAGTAGGCTATCATCGCCTGTCGTACCCCATAAGATAATTGAACCATCTGCAAATGCAAATTGACTACTACTCAATTGAGTAAGCGAAGTATTCAATAAAATCAACTGATCAGGACCATGACTCACAACCAAGTTATTCCCGGTCTGGGTTAAACGTATTTGTGCCGCACTATAACTCGCATCAAAAAAAACTTGAAACACACCCGCTGGAGTTATAGAACGGTTCAAAAGGCTGCTAAAGTTATAAATTGTCATGGTTTAATACCTGCCTGCATTAAGTAAGGAGAATGATTACTAGTAAATAACGGCATTATGTTTTAAACATAGAAATTATTTGCTAGTGGATAATTGCGTTATCTTGGGTGCTATTTGATTTAAATTTTGACCGCACATTTGAAACAAATAACTCTAAAAATTTTCCCATAAACTACCAATAAAAGTTTAATCTTGCAATAAGTATTTATATTACAACAATGTAACATAAACTAAATGCTGGGTTATTATTTACCTGTCACTCAAACATCAATTATAAGTATTTTTTTTAAACCACCTTGATTTTAAAGGCTATACAACGCTTTTGTGTTAAATTATTTTATTATGGTGAACAGTGTATTTATCAATCGACTTTATTAAATTCGATAATAAATTGGTTTTTTAGCTGATTTTATCGTTTAAATTATTCGCGAATTTTATTAAATCTCTTTCTTACAACAGCACTTTAATCTCTGGGATACACGAACCACAATTAGTCCCCGCTTTTAAGCATTGCCCTACCTCTTGATGTGTTTTGAGTTGTTTTTCTTTAATACACGCGCGTATTGTTTTTTCACCAACATTAAAGCAAGCACACACGACTTTGCCAGTGTTATGACTGCCTTTGGGTGGTAGTCCGCTGAGCAGTGCCATCCGTTCTTCAGGTATAAGGGTTTCTTTAGCAAATAAACTACTTAACCAACTGCGTTCGGGTAGCTTATGATCAGCTGCTATAAAGATAACAGTATTTAAGCGCCCATTAACAAATTGTGCTGCTCGATAATTGTCTAAACTAGCATCTTGATAGGTTTGCCAATCTGAGTTTTCGGTTACCTTAGAATTTAAAGCGTCTTGAAGTGCCTTTAACCAAGTTTCTGGTAATTGCTGCCCCGCCAATTCATAACGATAAAAATAGTCACCTTTGCTATTTACTCGATAAGCGACATCATTCAGGTGTAAAGGGTGTCTGGATAAAATGAAACCGTGCCAAATTGCTTGATACGGTTTGATACGGACGGGCGTGTGTTTGTTTTCGGGTTGTTTAGAGATCGGATCGACTTCTGGATTAACTAAGGCCCCCATACGACTATCATTGGCATATTGTGCTGTCCAATGCATGGGTACAAAGACATTACCGGCTTTTTGTTCATCGGTTATCTTAACTCTAGCCAGCATCTTGCCCCATGCACTTTCAAGTTCTGCTATGGCATCTGCAGTTACATTATATTTTGTGGCATCAAGTGGATGTATTTCAACGCAGGGTTCTGGGCTATGTTGATTAAGTTTTGCTGATAGAGCCGTGCGGGTCATGGTATGCCACTGATCCCTTAATCGCCCTGTATTTAAGATTAATGGGTAAGCTGCATTGGGTAAATTAACGGGTGCTCTAGGTGTAATAGCAATAAATTGGGCTTTACCGGTAGGCGTAAAATACTGACCATCAGCAAACATTCGCGCGGTACCTTTTGGGTTACGAGCGTTTACCGGCCATTGTATGGGTTGTAGTTTTTCATAACTTTGTTGATCCAGTGTGGCTAAGCCAGAGATATCAAAATCTCTGTAACCATACACGGCATTGTTTTCAAATCCAGATAATGCCGCATGTTCAGTAAAAACTTCAGAGGGATTACTATAGTTAAATTCATCAGTAAAGCCCATGCGCTGAGCAACTTGAGAGAGTATCCACCAATCGGCTTTGGCATTACCTGCTGGTTTAAATAAGGCGCGTTGCCGAGAAATTCTGCGTTCAGAATTAGTCACGGTGCCGTCTTTCTCACTCCAGCCTAAAGCAGGGAGTAATACATGTGCCAATCCGCTAGTGTCTGTTTGCGCAATACAATCGGATACCACGACAAAATCACAGAGTTCTATGGCGCGTTTAACAAGATCAGCATTCGGCATACTCACCACTGGATTAGTGCCCATAATCCAGACGGCTTTAATTTGACCTGCTGCCATGGCATTAAAGAGGTCTACAGCAGGTAGACCCGGTTTTGTGGCGATATTGTTTGATCCCCAAAAACGCGCAACTCGATTAACATCTTCTACTTTAGAAAAGTCCATGTGCGCGGCTAATTGATGCGCTAAACCTCCCACTTCACGACCACCCATAGCATTGGGTTGACCGGTGAGGGAAAAAGGTCCCATGCCCGATTGGCCAATTCTGCCCGTCGCTAAATGACAATTAATAATCGAATTGACTTTATCGGTACCTGACGATGATTGGTTAATGCCCTGGCTATATAGACTCATGACTTTTTCATGATCTTTGAATAAATCATAAAAATATTGCACATCGGCTGCGTCTAGTTGACATTGAGCAGCGATGTCAGCAAGGTTATTAGCACCCAATTCAGCGGTTTGTAAGGCTAGGCTAAAGCCATCAGTGTGTCTGTCGATATAGTCTTGATTAAGTGCCTGTTCCTTATTTAAATAGCTTAATAGGCTATTAAATAAGATAGCATCACTGCCACTCGCCAGCGGTAAATGTAGGTCTGCTAGGTCACAACTCGCCGTGCGGCGTGGGTCAATCACTACTACTTTTAAGTCAGGTCGAGCTTGTTTGGCGGTGCGAATGCGTTGAAAGATAACGGGATGACACCAGGCGGTATTAGAGCCAATTAAAATGATTAAATCAGCGAGGTCTAAATCTTCATAACAACCGGGGACAGTATCTGCACCAAAGGCGCGTTTATGGCCCGCCACAGAAGACGACATACATAATCGGCTGTTGGTATCCATATTGGCGCTACCGATAAAGCCTTTCATCAGTTTGTTGGCGACGTAGTAGTCTTCGGTTAATAATTGTCCAGAGCCATAGATGGCTACCGAATCAGGGCCGAATTTACTGATAGTTTCTTTAAAGGTGTTAGCGACTAATGATAAGGCTTCATCCCAATCGACAACTTGTCCATTGATATGCGGCTCTAATAAACGACCTTCTAAACTAATCGTGTCGCCCAACGCAGAACCTTTTGAACATAGTCGACCGGCATTAGCCGGGTGCGATTGATCACCTTTAATATCAACGCTGTGCTGAGTTTGATTAACAACTGCACTGATACCACAACCCACACCGCAGTAAGGGCAGGTGGTTTGAATAGTGTTATGAGAATTAGACATACGCTTTTCCAAAAATGAGCTGCTCTCGAATGGGGGTAATGGATTGTGCTTTTTCAAGTAATTCTTGATACCAGTAACCATCTTGGGTATCACCATATAATACTGCACCGACCAGTTTATTGGCTTTCAGCACCAGTTTTTTATAAATCCCTAGGCTGGTATCTGTAAATTGTATGGTTTCAGTCGTATGGTCCCCAACAAAGTCACCTATGGAAAAAACCTGTATACCCGTTACTTTAAGTTTTGTGGCTGTGGGTAATGTTAGATATTGTGCTACACCATGTCCAGTTAAGTGATTGGCGCACACTTTAGCTTGCTCAAATACGGGTGCAACTAAACCGAAAGTTTGACCTCGGTGTTGAATACATTCACCTACGGCATAGACTCTAGGGTCATAAGTTTGCAGGGTATCGTTGACTATAATACCTTGTTCACAATAAAGTCCTGCGGCCTCTGCTAAGGCTTTATTAGGCTTAACACCGATAGCCATCACCAATAAATCACATTCTAGTTCAGTACCATCGGTGAGTCGAACTGTTTTAATATGGTGTTGATCATCACCTAATAGTTGTTCAACTTGGCAGGCCATTTTAAAGCGTAAACCTTTTGTTTCCAGTTCTTTTTGTAATAAAATGCCCGCAGCTTTATCCATTTGGCGATTTAATAACACCGCATTGTTATGGATAACAGTTACGCTCATGCCTCTTAAAGCTAAACCATTAGCGGCTTCTAAACCTAATAATCCTCCGCCTAATACAATGGCATTTCGATGAGTTTTGCTGTAGGCGAGCATTTTAGAAACATCCGCAATATCTCTAAAACTAATAATGCCCGCTAATTGATTGCCGGGGACATTGGCTATAGTAGGCTTAGAACCTGTGCTAATTAATAAGCGATCATAGTCTGCAACCGTGCCATCTTGGGTATAGACCTTTCTCTGTTGGCGATCAATGCGCGTGACCGTTTTTGATGCACCGCTATAAAGGGTGATGTTATGTTGGTCATACCATGCTTGATCATTAATGAATATATCATCCAGCACCTTTTCACCACTGAGTACTGAGGACAGCATAATCCGGTTGTAATTACCATGTGGCTCCGAACCAAATACCGTTATTTCGTATTGATGAGGAGCTGATTTAAGTAATTCTTCGAGGGTACGGATGCCCGCCATACCATTACCAATGACCACCAACTTAGGCATGAGTAATGTTTATTTCAATGTGTTGACCGTTAATACGTACGGGGTAAGATGGAATCTTAATCGTACTATCTTCAATACACTCCCCTGTGGTTAGCTTAAAATGTTGCTTATAAATAGGTGATGCTACGACGGGTTCACCGTTAATATCTCCAATAATGCCGCGTGATAAAACATGGGCTTTAGCAAACGGATCATAGTTGTGTAATGCAAATACGGCTTGCATTTTGGATACATAAAACAAAGCGATTTGTTCTGCATCCACCAAGGCACATATTCCGGAGTCTGCTGGTATATCATCAAGATTACAAAGAGTTTGCCACTGAATCATTGCGCCACCTCTAGGATTTTAAAGTGTTTATGTGGGCTAGGCTCAGCAGGTCGGATTTGACCGCGTTCTTCAATAAACTCAATAGATGGATCCGATTGGGCACTGTTAACAAAAGGTTTGAAACGCTTTAATTTGGTTTCATCTGCAAGGGTTGATTTCCATTCACACTGATAGGTAGCAACAACATGCTGCATCTGAGCTTCTAATTGGTCACATAAGCCTAAGCTATCGTCAATGATGACCGCTTTTAGATGATCAAGTCCGCCTGCCATGTTTTCCATCCATACGGAGGTGCGTTGTAAACGATCCGCTGTTTGAATATAAAAGCTTAAAAAGCGGTCGATATATTTGATTAAGGTGTCTTTATCTAAGCTAGTGGCAAATAAATCGGCGTGTCTGGGTTTCATGCCTCCATTACCACACACATATAAACTCCAGCCGGTTTCAGTCGCGATAACTCCCACGTCTTTACCTTGCGCTTCCGCACATTCACGAGTGCAACCTGATACGGCGAATTTGATTTTATGCGGGGAGCGGAGACCTTTGTAACGATTCTCCAATTCAATCGCAAGTCCAACACTGTCATCTACACCATAACGACACCAATTACTGCCCACACAGGATTTAACGGTGCGTAAAGATTTGCCATAGGCATGACCGGATTCAAAGCCAGCTTCAACCAGTTCTTGCCAAATCAGAGGTAATTGTTCAACTCGCGCTCCGAATAAATCCACCCGTTGTCCGCCAGTGATTTTGGTATACAGTTGATACTTTTTACCAATTTGTCCTAATACAATGAGTTTATCGGGGGTGATTTCACCACCTGCAATACG
This sequence comes from uncultured Methylococcaceae bacterium, assembly GCA_903873165.1. GTDB lineage: Bacteria > Pseudomonadota > Gammaproteobacteria > Methylococcales > Methylomonadaceae > Methylobacter_C. The sequence goes on from CAIQNQ010000180.1 coordinate 8,213, forward strand.
TGGCACTACCGAGTAAGTGCCATCTTTTTGGATATTGGCTAAAAATGCATCATTGGTATCTTGTAAGGGCGCGTGTTCTGTTTTTAAAATAAAGTCGTTCCAGTTAGAAGCAAGGATCGACGCGACTGTTGGTTTGCAAATTTCACACCCTAAGCCTTTGCCATGTTTGTCGAGTAAATCATTAAAGGTTTTGATCTTTTCAACTTTAATGAGCGTAAACAATTCTTGGCGCGTATAAGCAAAATGTTCACAGAGATCGGTATTGACTTCTACACCCTGTTTAGTCAATTCTGAATTTAATACCGATTTAACTAAAGCCGCACACCCACCACAACCTGAGCCGGCTTTTGTTTCTGCTTTTAATGCGCCTACCGTATGGCAACCAGCTACAACGGCCTGACAAATATCCCCTTTACTCACATCATAACAAGAACAGATTTGCGCAGAGTTGGGTAACGCATCTGGCCCAAGGCCAACAGGTTCTGCATTAAGACTAGGTAAGATTAAACTATCGGGTTGCGCTGGGAGTTGAATACCGTTTAAGCAGTATTGTAATAAGGTGCTATAACTGCTGGCATCACCGACTAATACTGCGCCGAGTAAGTGTTTTTTATCGGGACTGACGACTAGGCGTTTATAGATTTCTAATTCACCATTTTGGTAAGTATAGATAAGTGCGCCCGGTGTTTTTGCATGCGCATCACCGATACTGGCGACATCAACGCCCATTAATTTTAATTTAGTACTCATATCGGCACCAGTAAAACTGGCACTCTGGTTGGCTAAATCTGCAACAACGGTTCTAGCCATAGCATAGCCTGGGGCTACCAAACCAAAAATCATGTTATTCCATAAAGCACATTCGCCAATGGCATAAATGTCAGGGTCAGAAGTTTTACATTGATTGTCGATAACAATGCCACCCCGCGCACCCACTTCAAGCTCACATTCTTTAGCGATATCATCTCGAGGTCTGATGCCAGCTGAAAATAAGATAATATCTGTTTCGAGTTCTTCGCCATCCGCAAAGCACATTTTGTTTAGACATGCTTCACCATCAGTAATCAATTGCGTATTTCTGTTGGTATGAACGGTGACACCTAGTTGTTCAATTTTGTTTCTTAATAAGGCACCACCCGCATCATCTAATTGCACCGCCATTAAGCGCGGGGCAAATTCGACTACATGAGTTTTAAGTCCCAAGTCTTTTAAGGCTTTAGCAGCTTCTAAACCTAATAGGCCACCACCGACCACTACGCCCACTGTACTTTTTGCTGCGGCTGCCGCAATCGCTTCAAGGTCTTCAATGGTTCTATACGCTAAACATTGTGGTCTATCGTGACCGGGGACAGGTGGCACAAAAGGGTAGGAACCCGTGGCTAAAACCAGTGTGTCATAAGCGATTGTATGGCCTTGGGCAGAGGTGATGGTTTTAGTCGCGCGATCAATTTTGGCAGCTTTGTCGCCTAAAAGCAGACGAATGTTATTATTCTCAAAAAAGTTAGTTTCAACTAAAGATAAGTCATCGGCGGTCTTTCCAGAAAAAAAGGCCGAAAGATGGACGCGATCATAAGCTACTCTAGGTTCTTCGCAAAAAGTAGTGATGGTGTAGTCATCTTTTATGGAGCTGGCAACTAGTTGCGCTAAGAAATGTTGTCCAACCATGCCATTACCAATAACAACCAGATTTTTTTTAGTGTTCATGTTCAACCTCAATGCAGAGAGAAATTTATCTAATAAAATCTCATCTAACCCCTCTTTGTTAAAGAGGGGGACTGAATAATTACGTTCTAAGTATTAAAGAACTTAGAAGCTAATATTGCCTTGTAACCAAATTTTTTGGGTATCGGTGTTGGCAAAAGTATCTGTAGCTGGAGTAGTTCTGTAGTTATCGGCATTGTAATAAGCATATTTAGCTAACAACGAATAATGCTTGCCGAATTTTTTAAGAATCGATGCATCCCATTCATCGCCGTATTGGAGTTGTCCAGTATCATCGGTAAAGTTGTGATAAACACCGGTTACTATGATGTCGCCTCTATCAAAACTTGAAACAACGGTAGCAAAAACATCACGGATACCATTTTTAGGTGTGGTTAAGAACAAGTCAGCCCAGCCTTGGAAAGCATGGTTAGTGCCTAAAGGGGTATCGAAGGTTTTATTTGCACCGTGACCGTCAAGTTGTTCCATAGCCGCTTGAAAGGTGAAGTTATAAGCGGCTAGGCCACCCATTAAATTATAACGATCGGCTTCATACGCCACATTGCCGTGTCCGTAGTCTGTTTGATAGCTGTATTCGGCCGTATAAACAAGACCATAGTTGTCGCTAATTTTGTAGCTATCCCCCGGTTTAACATAGTTGTTCATTCTGATGCCGTAAGATTGATTTGATTTGTTGGCATTTTCTCTTTCAGTGTAATCCAACCAATAACCATAACCGACTAAGTTGCCGTAATCGCCGACTTTATAATTAAGGTTTAAGATTGGCGCTTCAATTTTTTCGGTGGTTGAAGTAAAGGTGTTCACATTGCCGATATAGCCAGCATTAACCGTTAAACCAAAAATCTGTTGGTTGTTGTGGGTGATTAAAATAGAGTCAAAAGTGGTTTCCATTTGTCGCCAGCCGACATTACCTATAAAGCGGTCATCATCCAATTTAATGCGTTGACGTCCGCCTTTTATGACCGTATCGGCAATGCCTGCATAGCTTAACCAGAGTTGATTAAGTTCACTTTGTTGGGGATCAGCAATTTTTGAATATTGGGTATAACCATTGACTGTACTATTAAAGTCTTCATCCATTGCTAAATTGCCTTCATATTCAGCAAAGCCTTGGAGCCCATGAAATACAGGGGAGAGTAAGCCAATACGTAATCTTGAAGTGACACCATTAGCTGTTTTAGGGTTAGGTGTGCCGCCTTTATCTTGGTTTACATTTTCCCAGCGGGTGTTCAAATCAAATTTTACTGCGCCGTTTTTTCCATAATGATAAAAGTTAAGGGCATCTTCAACGTCTTGAGTAACCCCTGCGAACACGGGCGTACTAATGACGGATATGGATAAAATTGCGCTTGAAATTGCACGGTTTTGCTGAATTTTGGACATAAAGACTCCGGTCTTAGTTTTTAAGACAATTAATGATTTAAAGAATTTACTGGGAAGCTAAGCTAGACTTCCCTAGGGTTTATTTAGGTTATATTTTGTTAATGCGTATGATCACATTCCGCTAAAAATGTTAATAAACTACTTCGGTATTTGTAATAATCAGGGTGTGCTAATAAGGCTTTTCGGGTTCTAGGTCTTGGTAAATCAATGGTTTGTATTTTTCCAATTTTGGCATGGGGGCCATTCGTCATCATGATGACTCGGTCGGCTAATAAGATCGCTTCATCCACATCATGAGTTACCACAATGGCGGTGACTTGAGTTCGCTCCCATACTTCCATTAAGACTTCTTGTAACTCCCAACGGGTTAAAGAGTCTAACATTCCAAAAGGTTCGTCTAATAAAAGCAATTTAGGCGATAAAGCAAAGGCTCGGGCAATACCCACCCGTTGCCGCATCCCATTGGAGAGGGCACCGGCTTTTTTGTGTAAGACATCTCCTAAGCCGACTCGGGTTAAATAATATTCCACAATATCATTGCGTTCCGCCTGAGTCGCATGAGGGTAGACTTTTTCTACGCCAAGCGAAACGTTTTCATAAGCCGTTAACCAAGGAAACAAACTGGGTGCTTGAAATACTACCCCTCGATCAGGGCCTGCTCCATTTATTTCTTTATTATCAAGCACGATAACGCCTTCTGAGATAGTGTTTAAACCAGCCGTCATAGATAAAACGGTTGATTTTCCACAGCCGGAATGACCAATGATTGAAATAAACTCACCTTTTTTAACTTTTAGATCAAAACCGTCCACGACTTTAACCGTGCTGTTTCCATCAGGAGTAGGGTAGCTTTTTGATAGTTGTGAGAACTCCAAATAACGCGGCCTTTCAATATCATTTTTTCCTGCTAAGAAATCAGGTTGATCCCAATGTTGATTCGTATTAGGTTGTACTGTAGGTAAAGTGATCTTGTCAGAATCTAGTGCTTGGTTTTTTTCTATGCCAATCGCCATGAGGTATTGGGTGATTTCAGCACGTAACTGTTTAAAAGTATCATTTTGATTTAAAGCAGTTCTATCACGTGGACGCTCGATATTAACCGCAAAGTCAGGGCCAAACGTTGCATCTGGGCCTGGGGTTAAAGCAATAATACGATCAGCCATGTAAATCGCTTCATCAACATCATTGGTGATTAAAATAACGGTTTTCTTTTCTTGTTCCCAAATTTGTAAGATTTCATCTTGCAAGTTACCACGTGTTAAGGCATCCAAAGCACTTAGGGGTTCATCTAATAATAAAATATCAGGGTTTGCCGCTAAGGCACGGGCTACATTGACGCGTTGACGCATGCCACCCGATAATTCTGCGGGTTTTTTAGACATGGCTGAGCCTAAGTTAACCATGCGAATGTATTTTTCGGCGTGTTCTTTACGACGTGCAGCAGGCCAATCGTTAAAAATAGCATCGACTGCTAAAGCGACATTTTCATAAACCGTCAGCCAAGGCATCAATGAGTAGTTTTGAAATACGACACCTCGATCTGGGCCGGGACTGGTAATAGTCACACCTTGTTTAAGTACTTCGCCACTATCGGCTTGGATTAATCCGGCAATAGTGGAGATTAGGGTGGTTTTGCCACTGCCAGAGAAACCCACAATCGCAATAAACTCACCTTCTTTAACACTTAAATTTAAGTTTTTTAAGATGGAGGTTTCACCGTAGGATTTACAAACGTTTTTTAACTCAATCAACGGTAAGCTCGGATCATTTGAAGGAGCGCTAATCTTTGATGATTCATCAATTTCCACGACTTTCAGTTTTAAGGCAGACATAATGAACTCCGAACTAAAGGTCGTTACTGAATGAAAATACTTTTTGAAAAGATTGCATAATGCGATCTAAAACAAAACCGATAATACCGATGGTGAAGACCGCCACCATAATGCGTCCTAATGAATTAGAACTGCCATTTTGAAACTCATCCCATACAAACTTTCCTAAACCTGGGTTTTGTGCCAACATTTCTGCAGCAATCAGTACCATCCAGCCCACACCCAGTGATAAGCGCATCCCAGTAAAAATATAGGGTAAAGAAGAGGGCAGAATAATCTTTTTGATTTGCGTGAACCAATTAAGACGTAGCACTTTACCGACATTGACTAAATCTTTATCGATAGAAGAAACACCTACCGATGTGTTTATTAAGGTAGGCCAAAGCGAACATAAAGTAACGGTAATTGCCGAGGTTAAAAATGACTTTTCAAACCATGAATCTGCACTGGTAACATATAAAGCACTGACAACTAGGGTGACAATAGGTAGCCATGCCAAAGGTGATACCGGCTTAAAGATTTGAATTAAGGGGTTGATGGCTGTATTAATGACAGGACTCATCCCGCAAAGCAATCCTAAAGGCACCGCCACCAATGTCGCGATAATAAAGCCAGCAAAGACGGTATAAAGACTGGTAAATATTTTGTCCAGATAAGTCGCTTGGCCATTATAAGGTCGTGAATTGAGGGTTGCCTTAGGATCATCTTGCAATGTTTGCGCATTACGTTCCGCTTGGCGTTGATAATAATTAGCGGCTTTTTCTCTTTCTGCGTAATGTTCGGTTAATAAGCCACCTGCTTCATGCCATACCGCAGTTGGGCCAGGTATTGCACCTAAACTGGTATTTACTTTTGATGCAGCAACACTCCATGCACCTAAAAAAAGTATAAAGGCAATAATGGGAACGCCCATGATTAAAAATAATTGGCGGAGTTGCTGAGTTAGATTTTCCCCCGCCGCAATTTTTATCAAAGGCACAAACCAAGTGAGGCCAGTGATGTTGAAGAATTTGATCAATTGTTTGTGCATGGTGTTTACCTATTGCAGTTTTATAGAGTTTTTAGGGCGAGTGCTTGGGTTTAGCCAACCACTTTGCCACCAACCACTTTTTGTGCACCTTTTAAGCCAATGGAAAATTTATTGATATAGTCATTGGGTTTGTTTGCATCAAACAATACGCCGTCAATATAATCAGAGCTGGGTGCTTTAATGCCGGTTTCTTTATCAGAAGGAAAGTCGCTCGCTTTAGCTTTGCCTTCTTTGATTAAGGCATTGGCAGCTGTCATAAATACATCAGGACGATATACTTTTTTAGCGGTTTCTAAATACCAAGCATCGGGTTTTTGCTCGTTAATTTGTCCCCAGCGACGCATTTGAGTTAGGCTCCAAATTGCATCACTGTAGTAAGGGAAAGAGCCGTTATAACGTGAAAATACATTAAAATCAGCTAGATTACGTTTATCACCTTTTTCATACTCAAAGGTTCCGCTCATGCTATTAGCAATGACGTCGTAATCGGCGCCGACATATTGTTTTTGGGAGAGCATCTCAATACCTTCATTACGGTTTTTGTTGTTCTCAGCATCTAACCAAAGTGAGGCTCTAATTAGGGCTTTAATGATGGCTACATGCGTATTAGGGTTTTTATCCGCAAATTCTTTGGTAACGCCAAAGATCTTTTCTGGACTATTTTTCATTAATTCATAATCACTAATGACAGGGACGCCGATACCTTTAAAAACCGCTTGTTGATTCCAAGGTTCGCCAACGCAATACCCAACAATAGTGCCAGAATCCATAGTGGCAGGCATTTGAGGTGGAGGTGTAACAGATAAAATGGCTTCTGCATCAATTTGGCCAGAAGTGTCTTCTGGTGGTGAGTAATAGCCTGGTTTAATGCCGCCAGCGGCTAACCAATAGCGTAATTTCATGTTGTGCGTGCCAACCGGAAAAGTCATTGCCATATTAAAGGGCTTGCCGGCATTTTTGTATTTCTCTAGTACGGGCTTTAGAGTGTCCGCTTTAATTGGATGTACGGGCTTACCATCAGCCATAGGTATTTGCGGTTTCATTTCTTTCCAAACATCATTAGAAACTGTAATCGCATCGCCATTAAGTGTCATGGTAAAAGCACTGACGATATCAGCTTTTGTGCCATAGCCAATGGCGGTACCAAAGGGCAGGGTGGCTAACATGTGCGCACCATCTAATTCACCATTGATCACTCGATCTAAAAGGACTTTCCAGTTAGCTTGGGCTTCTAATTGCACTGATAGACCTTCATCTTCAAAATAACCTTTTTCAAAGGCAACAGCTAAAGGTGCCATATCGGTTAATTTGATAAAGCCCAGTTTAATGCTGTCTTTTTCGAGATGATCTACGGCGCCGACTTGCGTTGCAAAGCTCAAGGTGGCGATAGCTGTGACGGTTGATAAAGTAGTTGCTAAGCTTTTGAGCGATAGTTTTCTGGTTTCTTTCATGATAGTTATCCTATACATAGATTTTTTGGCAAAAAAAAACGTCGCTCAACCGCGTGTTAAATTAACACGGTTGAGTCGACGCCATTGTCAGGTGCTCAGCTTTGAGCGAAAAGTTGAATTCCGCCTTTGGAATTCTTTGTAAATAATAAAGCAGATGCTGTGCCAACTTAATTATTAATGCGAATGTTTTTTAATAATATTATTAAAAACAGGTAATTATCTATAGATAGTGTGTGCAGAGTCGAGACAGTGTTTTAAACATATTGGTACAAGTAGATGATTTATTGCATTAAAAATGTGCAAGTTAATCAATTTTTGCACCAATATGAATCCGTTAGGTTTTAGAATAAAAAGCTGATGATCGCTTTTAAATGCCCATTTTCAATGACGGGTATTGCCAACATGGTACTTAGATTATCTAATTCTGGACTGTAATCAGATTCATTATCGCCAGTGATAATAGGTATGCCAGTGAGCCATACGCGACCTAGTGCCCCGATGGCTTTTGTAACGGGTAGCGTTTCAAATATTGCCGCTAAATCATTAGTGTCTTTACTAAAGCCTTGTTGACAGATGAGCTGGGTACCTTGGAAATTAGGTATCCATATTTGGATGCGTTTAGCGATGGGTGTGGCTTTAGCTGATAGAAAAGTCATGACATAAGGCTTATCAGGGTTGTTATAAACAGGAATACTAATGCCAGCAGTGATGCCCTCTGCTTGGGCTTCTTTGGCGCGGACGAAATTATCGCCTGAACCAATATCCTCAATGAGCACAGGCATACCACTTTGCCAAGTCATACCCGCAATGCCTTGACCTTTAGAGACGGATAATTTTTTAGAAATGGTTTCAAAGTTCTGGAGTGTGCCGTAATAACCATCCATGACACTTAGGGTATTGTCGGTGTTTAATGACTGATGCCAAACTTCAATAGCTCCTGCATGATCTTTATCGTCACCACACAAAAAAACCACCACAGCCATTAAAAATTCGCCCGAGAAAATCGGAAGAGCAATACCACAGGTTAGCCCCGCATTTTTAGCCGCCAGTGTGCGTTTAAAGTAAGAGTCTTCGAATTGGCTCAGCACGATTGGATGACCTTCGGCCCAGGCTTTACCCGGTAAGCCTTCGTTATAGGCGAATTTTTGATGAGCGCTATCCGTTTTAAAGTCTGTTAGATTGCCGTAGTGTCCAGAACCAAATTCAAGTTGGGTCCGGCTTTTGTCAGGAATCCATATTTCAGTGACTTTAATAAATGTTTTCATAGATATCGTAAATGGGTAAGGCTTATTTAAACAGTTCTGACATAGCGATGACATTTTTAGCCATTTCGCCTAAGGTTATCTTTCTGTTCATCGCCAGTTTTCTAAGGGTGTGATAAGCCTCGTCTTCACTAAAGTTTTGAGTTTTTATTAGGATGGCTTTAGCTCGATCGGTTAGTTTTCTATTTTCTAATTTTTCTAATGCGTCTTCTAGCGCTATTTTAAGATCCTGTTGGTATTTAAATCGACTGAGTGCAATATTGATCAGTGAGTTAATGCTAACGGGCTGAGTGTCATTGATAATAAGCTCACTGATGCCTGCGTTAATGGCAAGATCAATGACCTGTGCGGAAGCCGCCTTGGCAAAAATCAGGCTGGGTAAGGCTTTATAAGTACTGAGTTGTTGAAACTCTGTTAAAACAGACTCTGTTAGCGTGTTAACATTAAAAATGATAATTTGTGGGCTAAGCTCTTTGAGCAGGGCAAGAATGTTATCCTCTTGTCTGATTTTAAAGTAGGCACAATCGGCCTCTTTAAGGTATTTTTCTAAATTGAAGTCCACGGTGTCTTCAACTAATAATGCGTTAATTTTGTTCATGACAAGGTGGCTAAATACGCTATTATTAAACTATTTAATAGTATATCTCTTTATATCCAAAATGCTGAGTACTTTAGTTCGTTTTTCGATCCGGTTTTATGGGATTGTTATTGTTTTGGCACTCCTTATCTTATTGTATGGCGGTTATCGATTTGCTGCTGCGGGTTTAGATATTTTTCCTGAGTTCGCACCTAAACGGGTCATTATTCAAACAGAAGCACCGGGCTTATCCGCTGAGCAAGTCGAAGGTTTAGTTACACGCCAAATTGAAACGGGTATTAGTGGTTTAGTCGGTATGGAGTCTGTGCGTTCGGAATCTATTCAAGGCTTATCTATTGTAACCGCCACTTTTAAAGAAAAAACCGAAGTGTATCGGAATCGTCAGCTCATCAGTGAGCGGTTAGCGAGTTTATCGCCCAACTTACCGTTGGGCGTTACCCCAATCTCTATTCCTTTATCATCCTCTTCAGCGACGGTATTAACGCTAGGTTTAAATTCCGAGACTAAAGATTTAATGGCCTTGCGGACGTTGGTTGATTGGACGGTAGTGCCGCGCTTATTAGCGTTACCCGGGGTAGCGGATGTGAATGTGTTTGGTGGGCAGGTGGCACAGTTACAAGTGCAAGTGGATCCGATTCAGTTACAGCGTTTTAATTTGGCGTTAAGCGATATTGTTAATGCTACCGCACAGGCCGGCGTTATACAGGGCGGTGGTTTTATTGAAAATGTTAATCAACGTTTTACCGTGCAAGTGACGGGGCAGCCCAATACCCCAGCAGAATTTGCCAAGATTATCATTAAGCGCGAACAAGGTCGTAGTATTACTTTAGGCGAGGTGGTGACAATTAAATACGCGCCAGAACCGCCCATTGGTGCGGCGCAAATTGGCGGTAAAACCTCTATTGTGTTAATGGTGATAGGTCAATATGGTGCTAATACACTGACGGTATCAAGGCAGGTGGAAGCTTTATTAAAGGAGTTTGAGCCAGTCTTTAAAAATGAACAGGTCAATTTCTATGAGCATCTATTTCGCCCAGCTGATTATATAGAACGCTCAATCGCCAATTTATCGGGGCATTTATTGTTGGGTGGCTTCTTTGTGTTAATTGTTTTATACGGCTTTTTGTTTAATTTTCGGACGGCGTTTATATCGGCCTTAGCGATTCCGGTGTCGTTAATGGGCGCCGTATTAGTTTTATTAGAATCGGGTGTTAATCTTAATATTATGGTATTAGGTGGTTTGGCTATTGCTCTGGGCGAAGTCGTTGATGATGCCATTATTGATACCGAAAATATCTTTCGGCGCTTAAGAGAAAATCGCTTATTAACGCCGCCACTCTCAGTGACACAGGTGGTTTATACCGCCTCTTTAGAAGTGAGAAGTTCAGTGGTGTATGCCAGTTTTATAGTCGCTTTAGTGTTTGTGCCTTTGTTGACACTCAACGGTGTGGCTGGGCGCTTATTTGCGCCGCTGGGGACTTCTTATATATTGGCTATCTTGGTATCGCTAGTGGTCGCACTGACGTTAACGCCAGCATTGTGTTTTGTGTTGTTAGGGAAGCAATTAGGCCAAGAAAATGATCCTCCAATTATTAAGTGGCTAAAGCCAATCTATGCACAGTGGCTGGGGTTTTTTATTAAACACTTTAATACGCTAATGGTGGGGTGTTTAGCGTTGTGTTTAATCAGTGGCTTTGCGTTTGTAAAACTGGACAGTCAATTTTTACCCGAACTACGTGAAGGCCATTATATTGTGCACACTAGTAGTATTCCTGGGACTTCATTACCAGAATCCTTACGCATGGGTACCAAATTGACAGAGCAATTTTTGGCAATTCCTGGCGTGCAATCCGTTTCTCAATGGGCGGGTCGAGCGGAGCGGGGGGCTGATACTTATGGTAGTCATTACAGCGAATACGAAGTGCGTTTAGAACCCGCATCGGGTGCGCAGCAACAAGCGATATTAGATCAATTAAGACAGATCTTAGGTGACTTTCCGGGCATTAGTTTTGAAGCTAATACCTTTTTAACAGAACGCATTGACGAAACCATCTCTGGTTACACTGCGCCGGTAGTGGTTAATCTATATGGTGATGATTTAAACGTGTTAGATAGTCAGGCACAGCACTTAGCCCAGTTAATGATTAAGATACCCGGTGCAGTCGATGTGCAATTAAGATCGCCTCCGGCGACGCCCTTATTACAAATACATTTAGATTTAGATCAGCTCAATTTTAGAGGATTGCTACCTGCCGATATTGTTAGTGCAGTGCAAACTGCTTATGAAACAAAAGTAGTGGGTAAACAACTTAACGGAAATAAAGTGATAAATATTGCGGTCACTTTAACTTCAGAATTGCGCGAGCAACCGGAATCTATTGGGGGATTATTATTAAAAACTCAGGATGGTGGTTTGATCAGATTAGATCAGGTTGCAGAAGTCCGTTATACCGCTAGTCGTTATAATATCTTGCATCAAGGCGCACAACGCAGACAAACAGTGACCTGTAATGTGCTGAATAGAGATATGGATGCTTTTATGCGCGAGTTAAAAGCCACAGTGTTTAAAGAAATCCCAGTGTCAGCATCCAATTACCCAGAGTTTACCGGAGCGGCTGTCGAGCAAGCGGTGGCAAGAGAGGCGTTGATATTACACGCCTTGTTAGCGGGTGTGGGAGTGTTCATTTTTATCTATATTGCCATTGGTAGTGTGCGAAATACCTGTCTTGCTTTAATCAATCTACCCTTTGCTTTAGTGGGTGGTATTATCTCGGTATTAATCACCGATGCGACGTTATCGGTAGGTTCTATTGTAGGTTTTGTGACTTTATTTGGTATCACTGTGCGTAATAGTATTATGTTACTGTCACATTATCGCTATTTAGTGCAGGTGGAATATAGGCAGTGGGGCTTAGAGACTGTTATACTAGGGGCTCAAGAGCGGTTACCGTCTATATTAATGACGGCATTGGTGACTGCTTTAGCGATGTTGCCTATCGCTTTTAATAGTGATAATCCGGGTCGAGAAATTATGGGACCTATGGCGGCGATTATTATTGGCGGGCTGGTTAGCTCAACCGTGTTAAATTTGCTGTTGTTACCCGGTATGTTGTTACACTATGGACGATTTGGCGACTTAACCAACAAATTAACTGATTGATTGAAGTGTAATTATTCAGTTTTATTCTTAAATTTTACATTCTTTTGGAGTTAAAAATGAAACAAACACTAAAAATGCTTATGTTAGTAGGTGCCTGCTTTTTAATGGTGTCTTATGAGGCAACTGCTTCAACTTATCCCGCTAAATTGGGTGTTAAATTAGGTAATGGTGTTGTTAATATGGTCACGGGGTTAGGTGAAATACCTAAAAATATTATGATTGGCAATAAATCAGATGGCCCTGCTTATGCAGCAACCGCAGGGGTTATGACTGGATTTTTACATACTTTGGGTCGAACTTTTTGTGGTGCAACTGATTTAGTGACTTTTATGATTCCTACCAAGCCTATTGTACGTCCCAATTTTATTTGGCAAGACTTTAATAAAGAAACCTCTTACAGTTCAAATTGGAAGTTGTTGGAATAATAAAGCGTAAGTTTGTTTAGATATAAAAAAAGGGCGTCTTTCGACACCCTTTTTTTTATCACTATGAGGTGAGTAACGTAGAATTTACTCTCTACCGTTAAATACACCTAAGATTTGTAATAAGCTTAAGAATAAGTTGTAGATAGATACATAAAGTGAAATAGTCGCTAGGATATAGTTTGTTTCGCCACCATTGATGATTTGGCTAGTTTGTAACAAAATCATCCCTGACATTAATAAGATAAACATCGCTGAAACAGCTAACGATAGAGCAGGGATAGCAAATACGATAGCACCAATACCTGCTAAAAATGCTACTAAAATACCTACCATTAAAAAGCCACCTAAGTAGCTGAAGTCTTTACGAGTGGTTAAAGCATAAGCTGATAACCCTAAGAAAATAGCACCAGTGCCGCCTAAAGCCATAATGACTAATTCATGACCATTAGTAAAAGCGTGTAAATACATAGATATAATAGGTCCTAAAGTGAGACCCATAAAACCTGTTAAAGCGAATACAAAGACTAAACCTAACGCACTGTTGCTAAATTTAGTGGTTAAAAATAATAAGCCGTAAAAGCCAACAAAAGTGACTAGCATTCCAAAGGGTGCAAGGTTAAGCGTCATGGCTAAACCGGCAGTGGCTGCACTAAATAATAAGGTCATTGATAAAAGCAAATAAGTGTTTTTAAGCACTTTATTGGTAGCCAGAATGCTCGATTCTGGGCGCGAGATAATTGTAGAAGTTTTCATATAATGTATTTCCTTAAGATAGATAATAAACAAAACCGTTTGAATTTAAAGTGGTCAAACATCACATAACGCCAACAATATACACAGACATTGTAATTTTACAAGAGTTTCACTTAAAAGGTAATAAATCTTCTAGGCATAAACTGAATACGGCTTATATTCTGGGGTTTTAACTAAGTTAGTGAACCTTTATAATGACTCCATTTGACTTATTCGAGTAAGGATTATGCTGACGAATTTTTTAGGACTGTTAGATAAAAAGCACACCATTGCTGCCCCCGGTTTTAATCGCTGGATGTTACCGCCCGCCGCACTCGCTTTGCATCTATGTATTGGTATGGCTTATGGTTTTTCGGTGTTTTGGTTGCCTTTATCCAAAGCGATAGGCATAAAAGAAAGTATCGCTTGTGGTTCTGAGGTGGGCTTTTTACAAGAGTTATTCATCACAACGTGTGACTGGAAAATATCGACTCTCGGTTGGATGTATACCTTGTTTTTCGTATTTTTAGGTTCCTCAGCTGCCGTCTGGGGCGGTTGGTTGGAGCATGTCGGCCCACGCAAAGCCGGCGTGATTAGTGCTTTCTGCTGGTGTGGCGGGATGTTACTTTCTGCGCTGGGTATTTATGTGCACCAATTCTGGCTTATGTTGATTGGATCAGGCGTCATAGGGGGTGTTGGTTTAGGTTTGGGTTATATATCCCCAGTATCCACTTTAATTAAATGGTTCCCAGATCGTAGAGGCATGGCTACTGGTATGGCTATTATGGGCTTTGGTGGGGGTGCGATGATTGGTTCGCCATTAGCAACCTTGTTAATGAAGCATTTTGCCAGTGCCACAGATCAAGGGGTTATGCAAACATTTGTTGCTATGGCGGGTATTTATTTTGTATTTATGTTGTCAGGGGCTTTAAGTTACCGTATCCCAGCGCATGACTGGCATCCTGAAGGCTGGACGACACCCGTTAATAAGCCGGGTAAATCGATGATGACTCAACATCATGTGCATGTAAAAAATATCTTTAAGATTAAGCAGTTTTGGTTAGTTTGGGCAGTGTTATGTATGAATGTGAGTGCGGGCATTGGTGTGTTAGGGATGTCCTCACCGATGTTACAAGAAGTGTTTGGCGGGCAACTCATTGGTATTCCCAGCACTTATAATCAACTGGATAAAACCCAATTGGCGGCTATTGCTTCAGTTGCGGCCGGTTTTACGGCTTTATTGAGTTTATTTAATATTGGTGGGCGCTTCTTTTGGGCGAGTTTGTCTGACTTTTTTGGACGTAAAACCACCTTTTTAATCTTTTTTATCATCGGGGGCTTGTTGTACATCAGTGTGCCCGGTAGTGCTATGGCTGGCAATAAAATATTATTTGTCGCCGCGTTCTGTCTTATTTTAAGTATGTATGGGGGTGGCTTTGCTACCGTACCCGCTTATTTAGCGGATTTGTTTGGTACGCAAATGGTGGGCGCTATTCATGGGCGTTTATTAACCGCTTGGGCAACTGCGGGTATTTTGGGGCCAGTGATTGTTAATTATATGCGGGATTATCAATTAGGCTTGGGTTTACCGCGTGAGCAAGTGTATAACCAAACCATGTTAATTTTAGCGGGCTTATTAATGATCGGCTTGGTGTGCAATTTATTGATTAGACCGGTGGCAGAACATTGGTTTATGACACCTGAAGAGTTAGCGGTAGAAAAACAGCATACGCAAGAAAAAATTGCGGAAGAAGAAGTTGAGTTGGTTCCTGATGATATTTCGATGGGCGCGATTAAACCAACACCTTTGGTTGAAGTTTATTTAGTGTGGGCTTTAGTGATAATACCTTTAGTTTGGGGTATCTATAATACCTTGGTTAATGCCGCTAAGTTTTTTTAGCGAACAATTCAATGATCAAAGCATAGCGATGGCGTGAGGGGGATTTATCTAATAAAATCTCCCCTAACCCCTCTTTGTTAAAGAGGGGAACTGAATAATTACACTGGTGTTGCCTCTGCTTCTAATGAAGCTTCGGAATGTGATGGCGTGTCTGTTTCTTCAGTATGACAATCGCTTTCAAGTACTGGTTGGTCAGCGTGTATGGCATTATCTAAGGCATCAATATCATCTAACGACTGGGC
>CAIQNQ010000181.1 GCA_903873165.1 uncultured Methylococcaceae bacterium
ATCATTCGCTAGGCCTTGAAAAGAATAATGTGCCGCTACGCCCAATGTCGCTAACTTTGAGTCGCCTCGCCAAGTACCATCATATCCAGTCATAAAAGATAAATAGTTAATACTAGTAGTGGTTGTACTGCTAGCATTTAATAGATTAACGCCTTGACCAAACTCCTTATAATCCAAGCCGCCACTAAAACTCTGCGTAAAATTATCTGTACTAGGTAAAGGCTTAACTAACCGAGCGCCATAAATATTACCGGCACCGACGACAGACATCCCCCCAATATTGACACCCAATTGAGTATTTGAACTTATACCAATACCATACAGCGCTAATTTAGTGTCCAACCATCCCGTCGGCAGCACATAAGTGCCAGACCAGACTTGCACTTGATCAGCGTTTTCTGGTGAAGTTTGAAACTGCAACGACGCACTATGAAACTTTTGCCACAAATTATCGTATCTTAATGAACCCAACACCCGAGAATAGGTGGTACTTTCTGAGTTACGGCTATTCATTTCTACACTGCCGTGCAAGGGTAACTCATCTTTAACGCGTAATTCCACTTCCATTTTACCGGGCGTAGAACCCGCTCTAAAAATAGGCGTTACATTCCGATCGGCTGATTGCATCGAGAGCGTGTTAATCTGCTCTTGCACCTTTGGCATATCAGGGACTTTACCCTCAGCTAAAGCGGGTACACTTTCTCGTATAGTATCTAATTTATGAAATTTTGACCCAGTGACCCTGACTGTTTCAATCGCACCTTCTAACACCGCCAAACGAACTTGTTCTGCATTAACGTCTTGCTCAGGAATAGACACTACTACGGTAGGAAAGCCTTTATTTCGATACGCCTCTTCTAAAGCGGCTCGGGCTTTCTCAACATCATCTACGGTTTTATCTGGTCCTAAATAGGGATATACCGCACGCTCTAAGGTTTCATCATCTAAAATAGTATTGCCGTCGATCTGAAAGTCGTAAATATTAAAGCCGGGCTTTTTTTCAGGCTCATTAACTGCTGCTTTAGAACTACCCGCTCCCGAATCACTCCCTGCAGGTAATTCAGTCGATAACTTTTCAGCCGAATTGACAACGCTGCTGGACACTATGAAAGCAACTGTCAATAAACAACGCAACTTCATTATTTTGCTTCCTTAACCGATGCTGTTTGGGCATTTTGCAAGGCTTTATCCACTTCAGCTGTGGGAGCCGCATTAGCCTCAAACGGAGTCATTTTAAGTTGCTGTAATTTGTATTTATAGTCCTCTGCCACACTTTGGGTGGTCACTTGACCGATACCTGTTAACGGCTCTAACTCGGCAACTTGTTGCCAAAAACCCTTTTCTTTATATTGAGTCAAAACGTCGTTATAAGCCGTTTGCAAATCTTTATTACGTTTAGTGCATTGCCCAATCCACTGCTCACGCTCTTTTATTGCCAGCACTAATAATTGGTTATCCGCATAAATCGTATTCGCTTTACCTACCACATCACGATGTTTTTCTTGCAAAGCTTGTTCACGTTGCCGTTGCTGACTTAATTGTGACTCCAGACTAGCTTTAACCGTCTCTAGTCCAGTTTTATATTTTTCTACTTCAGACTCTAAAGGCTGCAATTTTTTTACTGTAGCTTCAAGTCCCGATAATTTAGCTTCTAAGGCCGCCTTATCAGTCACTAAAGTGGCCTTTTCTGCTTCTAAGGCAGATTTTTCTTGAGACAACTGCCTAATCATACCTTGGGCTTTTTTAACGGCAGCCGAAGCATCAGCTGTTTTAGGTTCAGCATACACGGCTTGACCCCAGCCCCCAAAACCGAGTATTACAGCAAGTGATATTCCTTTATAGACCAGAATGTTTTGATTTTTAAACATGACAGACCTCATCAAAACCGCGCATTTAAGTCAACGTTAACGGTATCAATTTTATACTTAGGGCCATTGATTGAGTCCGTACTAAACCAACGTAAATTAAGCCACGTATTTCTGGTTACACCATATTGGGTTCCCAACACCCAGCCTTTCGCATCTGTACCACCTTGATGAAAAATTGAATCAGTAAA
>CAIQNQ010000182.1 GCA_903873165.1 uncultured Methylococcaceae bacterium
GCGTGTAGCGCTGCCGGTATGAACGGCTTTATCGCAAAACCCGCAAGTATTGAAAAACTTAGCGCAGAATTGCGTAAATTGTTAACTCAATAACCCATACGAAACAATGTATACGTAATAGATACAGTACTATTTAAATAATTTATAATGCGGCTGGGTTGATATCGCTAACATTTCTTTGTCACCAGCACTATCACCATAAGCATAAATTTCTTCAAATTTAGCTAGGTCAAACTGAGCATTTATCCGGTTTACTTTTTCAATACCATAACAATTTTTTGTAGAAAATCTTCCGGTTAATTTTCCTTTTTTATATTCAAGCTGTGTGGCAATTAACTCAACTTGATAATGATCACACCATTTTTTTAACCAACTGTTTATTGATGCAGAGACAACAACTACTTTATGACCCTGCTCTTGATGCCACTTAATTTTTTCTACCGCACTGGACTTTATAATCTGATTAAGCTCTGTTTCCGAATATTTATCAGCGAGCCTCTCAAAATCTTCAGTAGCCCAATCTTTAAAATAGTTAGATAACAATTTTTCTTTAGCGATATTATTGGGTATTAGTTTTAAAGTATATAACACGAGTACTGGGCTTAACTTTAATAGACCATAGTAATAGCGATATTTGCCCACAGCATATTTAATAAACTCAACTAAGCTATCTTTAGTGCTTATAGTTCCATCAAAATCAAAAAAAGCAATACTCATATATTGTTACGCTTTAAGATATACGTTGTTATATCGAATTGATTTACGTCTTTGACAGTAAATTGTAGAACCTCATCCCAACACAGTTGAGATTCTAGTCGTCTGGAATAACCATTAGATTGGAGTGGTTCAATGACCATAAAACAGTTATTTGCATTTTTCTTTAATCCAGTACCAACATAGTAAGATATATTATAATTATCTAGAATTTCTTCTATATGACTACTTTTTTCAAGTAAGTTAAGGTACTTCCTATCCATAACGAGTCCTTCAAGTTGAATTAAAGGACTACTCAACAAATATCCAACAATACCTGATCTATCACCCATAGCATAGATGCCTGGGTTGTTTTTTTCAAAATCAAAAATTTTTATACCTGCCTCTGCAACAGGATCATTACTTACATTTTTTAATTCATTAAGGGTAAATAGAAAGATAAAGCTTGATGAAAATAAGATAAATGACTGTTGTAAAACCTTTATTTGTTTAATTTTTAACTTGAAATCCTTACCCGAAATAAAAATGGTATTTAGAGGGATAGCAAGCATTATCATGGAAAGTATTAATGGGTAGAAGTACCAAAACCAAAGCTGCCAGTCACTTCGTAAACTAGTTTGTAAATAATAGATAGGGACACTCATTAAGGCAGTAATATAAAAAACTTTGCTAGTACTTTCAAGCTGTTTTAACTTATTTAAATTAAGTATTGAAAAAATAAATATGCCAAAATAAACATAGTTGAATCTATGATAAAATTCAAAGAGACTTTTAAAAGTTGCTGAATGTAACGTTGTTATTTTTAAAACACTTTTTGCCATTCCACTAATAGGCATTAAGCTATCAAAATAATAAATATTTGATAATAAATATACTGGAATAGGCAATAAACCCAAGCCTATTTTTATCATGCGTTTTAAATCAAACTTAATATATAAACTTTCAACACCAAAAAAAACTAAAAAAACAATAATCGAATCTAATCTTGATAATGTCGTTAATGATACTAATAAGCCAATAGAGTAAGGGTTAACATTTTTTAAATAGGAAAGTAAAAAGAGTAAAAACAACGGTATAGTTATTATTGTTTCCATCCCAAAACTTGATGAGGTGGCATACCAAGTGTAGGTGAATAAAACAAAAAAAACACGCCAAAAAATGTTTGTTAAATATTCAGTTGCATATTTATAAAAAAGATAGAAAGATAAAAAGATAATTAAAGCAATGACCAGCTTAATAAAGATTAAAATTTCTACATTTAGAAGAACAGCAAGTTTTACAGAAATAGTAAGAATTATTAGCCATAATGGATGATATCCATTAGTATGAACTATGCCATTAAAAGTTGATCCTGCACCCAGTACAATATTTTTTGCAATTTTAATATAGTAGAAAAAATCGTCTGTAAATGATGATAGGAATAAAACTTCATCCGTTGAGAAAGCAGGTGAAATAACTAAAAATTGTATGCAAATAACCAGCGAAAAATAAAATATTTTTTCTAATTGGTTAACATTCATAGACTCATTGCCTTAAACTTCCATTCTGGAATATGTCTAATAATTAACATAATCCACTTCCATAACCATAACGTATAAAGTATATTTTGTTTTTTCTGTTGAGCAATAAATATATCATTAGCGACACTTTTAGGTTGCGCTGTTAACTTGGCTGGCAAGATCAAGCCTTCTGTCATTTTGGTGTTCACAAAACCAGGCTTCACAGTCAAAACATGTACATTGGCAGAATAAAGTCTATTACGTAAACCAGAAAGATAAGTGCTTAGGGCGGCTTTAGCAGAGCCATAAATATAATTGCTTTTACGACCTCGGTCTCCTGCGACCGAGCTTATTGCGACTATAAAACCAGATTTTCTTTGCTCAAAATCATTAGCAATAATATTGAGAATGCTAACTACCCCAGTGTAATTAGTGTTAATAATTTTTTGTACTTCAACAAAGTCGTCCTGAGCCATGTCTTGTGCGCCTAAATAACCCACCGCACTAATCACTCCAATTGGCTTTTCGGGTAACGCTTCATAAAAAGCTTGATGCAATGGATAATCCAATACGTCTAACTCAACACATTTAACTGATTGCTGAGTTCTTATTGTGATGTCTTTAGCGATAGCCTCTAATTCATCCACCTGCCGTGCAGCTAAGTATAGACTGTAATTGTTTTCTGCATATATTCTAGCAAGAGCTATGGCAATATCGCTTTTTGCACCAATGATTAATACATAACCCATGTGTTATAGTCCGATTCTTTTTGATTGCAATGAATTAAATTTCTGCTGCATTTTGTAACGCGATCTTAACGCCTTAAAAGTGCTAAGTTGTGGATAGCTTTGTTCAAAAACAGCTTGACTGACTCTAACATCTTTAGCCAAATAAACTCTGCCGCCGTATTCTAAAACGATATCATCTAAAACATCTAAGAGTTTAAATAAACTGTCTTCAATTTTAAAATCTAATGCCAAACTATAGCCCTCAATAGGAAAGGATAGGTAGTTATCATTAGCTTTCCCGAATAATTTTAATACCGCTAAGAAAGGACCTTTACCAGAATCAGCAATGGTTTGCAGTATTTCTGTTAATCCTGCCTCACTAGTTTCTTTAGGTAAAATAATTTGATATTGAGTAAAGCCTTTTTTACCATAGATTCTGTTCCAGTTGCCTATAGCATCTAGCGGAAAAAAAAACGTATCTATTCCAACTTTTTGTTGCGATATTCTTTGGCTAACTTTACGATAATAACACCAGTTAAATATCTTTACACTTAACTGATTGAGTAAAAAACTAGGTAAATTAAACGGAACATTTATTTTAGCCTTGGGTTGATAATCAAGTTGACCATCCGTACAAAACTCGCCAATCGTCAACAAACATCTACCCAAGTTTTTTGCACTGGCAAGACAATCAATCCACGCTACTGAATAGGGGGCATTTTTGTGTTCTTCAAAAGCGGAAAAAGTGTCTTTAAGGTTGAGAGTTTTTATAGTGGTTTGGTTGATATATTTCGATTGAATAGATTTTAAGCTTATTTTGGCATCCAAAATAATACCCGTTAAACCCATCCCTCCACAGGTAGCTCTAAAAAGTTCGGTGTTTTCTACTGAACTGCATTTTACAGTATCACCACTGGGGAGCATTAAATTAAAAAACTCGACACATTCACTAAAACATCCAACAATGTGATGATTTTTGCCATGCACGTCACTCGCTATAGCACCACCCACAGTGACTAATTTAGTACCTGGTGTTACATTTAAAAACCAACCTCTAGGCACAAAGACCTTTATAATATCAGCCAGTAATACGCCAGCTTGTACATGTAGTAAACCGTTGTCTACATCAAAATCTAAGAATAAGTCATGAGGATTTACTTGGACAACGTTTTTGCTTAAAGCGGAATCACCATAACTTCTACCATTTCCTCGAGGTATTAAGTCAGAATGGGTGCTAATAGTGTCTTTAAGTTGTGTCAAAGTACTAAATTTTAAGCTTTGACTATTAATAACTGGATAATTGCCCCAACTAGTCATGCTCATATTGGTCATTTTCATAAAGGTTTCCTATTGAACACATACTTTTTATCTAAAAAATATTTAGTAATATAACCAATACTTAAACCAATAATGGCACCCACATATTTTGCATTTTCATCTTTAAAATAGATATTAAACTCAATTTCAGTACCCCAAAAAATTACGGTGGTAAAAACCCCAGTAAAAGTATAGGCAATAAACTTTTTAAAGTCATGCATTTTAGTTTTGGGGGTGTGGTAAAAAATAAATTTTTTATCGAGACTATATTTACACACTAACCCTACTAAAGTGCCAACAAACATTGCCAGATATAAGCTACCAAAATCTTTATATAGGCATAAGCTGAGGTATTGAAATAATAAATTAACCCCCGAGGCAATAATGGCAAAAAAACTGTATTTAATAGCGATCATTTATAGAGTATCCATCCAAAAGATAGTGCCCATGCACACAAAGTTATTTGGATAAAATTGTCATTAAGAATAACTTTAGTAGGAGAGCCGCTATCTTGATCTACAAAAGAGATTTGTAAATATCGCATAATTCCTATAATGACAAATAGTGCGGTTAAATAAAGGTGTTCAGTATTTAAGCGATGCACTACTTCTGAGGATGTGGTGTAGATGATGTAAACTACTATCACTACAGAAGCCATGATCATCATGGCACTATCAATGAACTGTAAGTTGTAGCCATCATTCACTTTACGCAATTTTTCTCCGGTTTCCCTATACAGTAATAAATCATCACGGCGTTTTGCTAAGGCTAAAAACAGTGCCAATAAGAAAGTCATGATGACTATCCACATAGAGAGATTGATACCAGTAACAGTTGAACCAATAAAAAGCCGAAGCACAAATCCAACGGCAATAATACAGATATCTAGAATGGCGACATGTTTAAGATAAACACTATAAGCAATATTAAGAATTATGTACAAACCTAAGATGATGGCCGCATTAGTAGACAGAGAAATCATCAGAAAAAAACCGCAGGTAATGAACAAAACCATTAAAGAAAGCGCGGTCTTTTTTGATATATCCCCAGAGGCTAAAGGTCGTATTTTCTTTTTAGGGTGAAGTTGGTCAGCGGCGATGTCATTAAAATCGTTCAGTATATACACTGCACTGGCCGATAAAGAAAAGGCTATAAAAGCCAGTAAGCTATTTTCATCTTGAGTGGTGTTGGTGATTTGACCCGCAAAGAATGAAGGTAAAAAAATGAATAAGTTTTTAATGTAGTGGTGCGGGCGAATTAATTTTAAGAAATGTTTCATAATTTGATTAATTATTTATCAGACAATTTCTAAGAGAGCTTTGCTTGATAGACATTCTTCAGCACGACTCAATAGATATTGACCGATTGGGTTCATTAGTTAAGTATTGTGCTAAATTTT
Source organism: uncultured Methylococcaceae bacterium (assembly GCA_903873165.1). Classification (GTDB taxonomy): domain Bacteria; phylum Pseudomonadota; class Gammaproteobacteria; order Methylococcales; family Methylomonadaceae; genus Methylobacter_C. The sequence goes on from CAIQNQ010000182.1 coordinate 5,658, forward strand.
CCGATTATTGTAAATCGGCGTTAATTATTTGCTGACACCGTTGGTAATGGAAATAAAACTTGCCCCACAACCCTTTTTGAGGATTGTAACACTCAAGAATTGTCTTTTGAAAACTATTTGAAGTAAATGTTTATATAAAAATTAAGTAAAAATCGCTTAATACTTTTATTCGACAAAAATAAAATCCGTAGATTAAATGAACTCTTGCTTAAGCACTATTACAACTACAACCCATAGCATCCAGCCCCTGCCAACCCGATTTTAAGCGTTTCTAACCGGTAAGAACTTAAATGCTGGGGCAATATCTCACTAAAGTTTTTAATTTATTGCTACCCAGCTTGCTATAAAAGTTATTGAAATTTACTATGAAATAATGTAGGATTCCTAGAAATCAATTAGATTGGTTTTCCGATTCTTTTTGACCATGGATCCATCTAAAATTACTTGAATCAATCAATTTAAGAGAAAGCCTTATGTTTAATGAAATAATCTATCCGAATACTCAACCTGCAACAGATAATGCTGAGGGATCTATCGGCTTAGTTGGCGTGTACTCCCCATCAACGATTCAAGGATCATTAGACTTATCATCCACTAATTCCTTAACAACAGATTGTGCTGTAATTAACCCAACCACTGAAACAACTCTCGATTACTCCTCTTGGATATATGAGCCATTATTAGCACCTAGTGCTTTGACAGGTCTAACAAGTAATGTTTCACCATTACCAATAGGAGAAATACACACTCTACCTATTGGTACTACAGTAATTGATCCAACAGTGACCACTCCATCAACAGCAATACCTGTTTCAACAGACCCTACCGCAATTGATACATCAACAGCAATACCTGTATCAACAGACCCTACCGCAATTGATACATCAACAGCAATACCTGTTTCTCCTGATGTTACTGTCACGGATCAATCACCTGATATAAATTTATCAACAGACCCAGTTATTCCTGTTGACCCAACTTTTGTAAGCGACCCTATTATAGAAACGGGCTTTATTGCAACTGATGTAACACTGGATCCATCAACA
>CAIQNQ010000183.1 GCA_903873165.1 uncultured Methylococcaceae bacterium
AATATCTTGATAAACCCGTTTTAACCAATCGGCAAAACGCTGAAACAAAGGAGCCAGCTCAATACTGGGTGCTTTACCTTCATACAAATACGCTTCAAAACCACGGGCGAATTGCTCGTGGTAAGACCGTTTTTCATCAAGGTTCATAGCAAACCACGTATTAAGATCCGATACCCCAAACCACTTTAACAGCGCATTGGTATCATTGAGAATGCCTTTCTCACCTTCAGACAGCATATCAAGACCTAAGTCTTCTGCCATTTTGTCCAGTTGTGACGCTAAAGCAAATTGAGTTTCTAAAAAGAAATGCCCCGTTTCATGAAGAAATGTTGAGTAGTTCGCATCTTTTAACAATGCAATAGTTAACGTTTCAGGGTTAAAGCTGCCACGATTAGCTAATTTATCCTGGTGTAATATGTTGGCATCATTGCCGTCAAAGTTGCCGTTGTTGGCTACGGCGGATTTGATTTGGGTAGGCTCGCCAGCTACAACGATTTTGCTATTATTTAATAAAGGCTCTCCAGAAATAAAGGCGGCAGTTACAGTTTTTCCATATTTTTCAGCCAGTGCTTTATCTTTAGCAAAATAAAAACCTCTTGGAGCTCCATTTGGAAGAGCAATATTTGTTCCTATTTTTTCCTTTAGAAAAGTATCAAACCCCTCATCACTGCCATGATAAACTACCAAAGGTTCACCGTTTTCATCGACGACTTTGGAAGACTTGACATCTCTGAGGTTTTGTATGAAACTAAATATAGCCCCACGATTCGCGCTGTGTAGCTTTGAGCCTTCGGGAACTTCGGCAGCAGTTTTGAACGCGGTCGCGGGGTCATTCAACACAACCTCATGCACGTACATGCGCTTCATATTTGCATCATGCCTTACCTCAACATACATTTTGTAATTATTCGCACCTATCTTTACTGGAGCCGCAATAATAACAGCGTCAGGTTTGCCGACCTGATGAGGCAATGTGCCAAGTACTTTCCCGTCTCGGATAACCTCTGGAACAAGGTAATAAGCTTGTACTTTAGATTTACTTAACCCATGAGCGGCTGAATCTTTGACTGCTTTTCTGTCAATAGTTATTTCACCTAAATCACTGCGATCAATAACCGTCTCTTTCCTATCTATCCAGTTCTGAGCTATCCAGTCAGCAAGTTTGGCTATACCTTTAAGTGTAGGTATTTCATCGCCTACCATGCTTACAACGGTATCGCCATGATCTAGCCAGTTTAGATTGGCTACAGTCTCCCAATCCCCAAACCACTTTTTAAACGCCTCAGTCCTGACCTGTGCGTGTTGCATAGCATTAAGGTTTGATGGTTTCCCATTAGGTGCTAAAAGCGGTTCATCGTTTGCAGATTGATTATATTTTAATCCCGCTCGTTTATTGACTAGCCTATCAACAAATGTACTTTGTATTTTTTCAGGAAGCCAAATATCACCCTGTCTCCGCAAACCCCCTTCAAAATACACTTCATTAAAATTTTTTGACGCATGTCGCAAGTATTGAACTGGAACTTTTACCTCAACAATTCCATTGTCATTATATCCTTGCCCCCAGATATCTTTAACCCAGTCTCGGTTTGTTCCAAAAAAGGCTGATGGCTCTAATACTCCACTTGTCATGCCGCCAGTCGCAGTCGCTCCTCCTTTAAAAAAACCTTCGTTAACAATGCAATAGTTAACGTTTCAGGGTTAAAGCTGCCTCGGTTAATGGTGGGGGTTTGATTTGATACTTTGATATTTACCAAGTCGTTTTTACCTGATAGACTGTTCTTGTTCGGATTATTTCCTATACCTTCGGTAGGGTGCTCCCCAGCAGCAACAAGGCGATCGCTTGCTGTAGTCTCCCCCGGTATTGAGGGGTTATAATCCGGATCGCCAATCTTTGTATTTTCTTGAAAATACTCACTGCCTGGAAGCGTAAGGTTATAAAACAGCTTTCCACTAGAGTGTTCTTCTACATTAATATCAACAATTGTTGTTACTCCATCTATTTTTACTGACCCTCTCACCCAGTGATATTTATTTATATTTGGATGAGTATCTTTATGTTTATTTTCCTCTGATCGGATTAGCTTTCCTTTCCGAATAATTTCGGGTAATGCTGCAAATAACCTTAGTTTAACCGACATTCCGCACCCCTACCTAAATGTAAAATTGATTTAAACTTTATCATTTATAATTTATCTATTTGTTGAAAAATGAACACAGAATCCTCGCATTACAATAGTTACAACTTGGATCATTTGGGTCTCATCGCAGGCAT
>CAIQNQ010000184.1 GCA_903873165.1 uncultured Methylococcaceae bacterium
CCTAACTTTGCTCCCAACCATTTACTGATGTCATACTGTGCATGAAAAGTGTCTGCTCCAGAGGTGCCTTCAAAGCCCGTGACGGCTAATTTTATCAAGGCCTTAGCGCGATCACTGATGGTGTGATTCACCTCTAGTCCCAACGCTTTCAGACGTGGAACCGATTTTTCAAGCCAGGTATCAAAGCAACGATCTTCACGGCTACCCACTTAAGGAGGTACAGTATAAGGTTAAGCCTAGCATCTGTCCCGTCTTAAGTTGGTAGCCAATCCCGGGTTATTTTGCCGCAGTGTTAAAGTAAATCTTTATTTTAGATGAACCAATAAATTCGGGGAAATTATTAACTCGATTAAAAAAGAATGCCATATTGAACACGGTATCGCTTTGACAGAAATTAAAACTCAATTTCATAGCCCGTATATTTTCGAATATTGATAACGCCTGTATCCAATAAAAGATACTGACCTTTAATACCCTGCAAAATTCCAGCAACTTCTGGATTTTTATCCATGTTTAATGATTTAACTTTCAGGGGATACTGCTCTACCGGATAATTAATATTAACCACTGTTTCGTCGGTTAACAAGGTAATGTCAGCAGAATCATACGTGTTTAGCAGGGCATTAAGCTCATTTTGACAGAGTTGTACCAATTCATCACGTCTTGTTACTAAGTCTATTGAAGTTGCCTGCCCTTTTAACATCTGTTGCCAACTCGTTTTATCACTAATATGCTTAGCAAATATAACCTCAATCAGTCCAGATAGTTTACGACTTGAAACCCTATAGATAGGGAGTGCTTGTACAGCACCTTGATCTATCCATCGGGTTGGTACTTGAGTATGACGCGTGATTCCTACCTTTATGCCACTTGAGTTAGCTAAATAAATATAATGCGGCTGAAAACAAAACGCCTCTCCCCACTGCGGCTCTCTACAAGTACCTGCTGCATAATGACAAGTTTCTGGCTTCATAATACACATATCGCATTGCGCTAGTTTTATAAAACAAGCATAACAAAATCCCTGATTAAAGCTTTTCTTAGTGGATTTTTGACATTCCACACAGGTAATTCGACCAGTATATTTAAATTTAATCGGTTTACCTATTAAATCATTTAAATCTATTAATTCTTCACCGATCGGTAATTGATAACTCACATTACCGTCAAGCAATTGGGTACGCATTTTTTGTAAAGATCCTTGCATTCTTTATACCTTTTTAGAGTTTTAACCCATTATATTGCCAACGCACCAAAGAATGTATATTTTTGATGCTGAGTATCTCCCCAACTATATTATATCCCAGTAGCTTATAATGTTGCGAGACGGCCTACTCTGCCTCAGTTTACACAACTATCACTGTTGCAGATATCCCAGAGCCTGATTTTACAAGTAAACTATTTACGGACTTAATTTTGATAAGGAGTATTGTGGTTTACGAAAAATACTGGTAATAATAGTATTAATGACATTAGCACAAATAGTTGAAAGTTTTTGCTAGTTAACTCTACTGAATTGAGCTTCTATGCCCCAACGGTTATTCCTTAAATCCCGTCATTTTCTGTCCGCATCGTTATTGCGCCTTATTTTTCTGTGCCTACTAACGGTCGCCGAAATAATCACCGTATCAGCTAGTATCGATGCCAATTCTTTAGCCAGCTCTCCCCTACCGGCTTTCGCATTGCTTGGGCATAGCGGTGGGTTGTCGCGGGTCGGATTTCTGTTTGTGGCTATTTTAGGTTTTCTTAACAGGCAAGCAATCAAAACC
>CAIQNQ010000185.1 GCA_903873165.1 uncultured Methylococcaceae bacterium
ACACTTGGAATAGGTTAAATGACACAGTTTTATAAAAAAGTGTGTCATATGACACACTAAAACTAAGTATTTAAAAAACGCCCCGAAGGGCGTTTATAAGTCCTCAGGAAACTGATTAGATTTTTCGGCGTTTAACACCAATAAATCCGAGTAAAGCACTGCTAAATAACCAAATAGCCCCAGGTAGTGGTACAGCAGATGGTGTGATTTGAACCAAGTTGGTAGTGGCTGATTCAGTACCTAAGGTCATATCTAAAACTGAACCCCCTTGAGAACCCGCACCAACCCCACTGACATAAGCGAAGCCAGTAGTCGTAAACCAATTTGAGGCCAAAATCTCAGGATCAACGTCACCCAATACAGATCGACTAGGGTTATAAGATAAGAACGTAAGATCAGTCAAATTCTGACTAAATGCTGACACCAATGAATTACCTGACCATGAAAAACTAAAACTACTCAACTCATCTTGTTGAATTAAGCCATTGCTATTTATGTCATTGCCTTCAAAAGAACCTGAAATAGTCGCACCTTCTTCAAAACCCGTTTGGCTAAAGTTATAAAGAGAGGCTTGCGCTGTTGAGGCCATCATAAAGCCGATAATAATTGCGGCAATTAAGGATTTAAAATTCATCATGATTAATCCTTATGGCGCAGTTGTAGCGGGTAAAACAGTAGAAAAGCGAGTGCCGTTGGTAATACCTTCAACACCAAAAGTATTAGTAAAGTTTCCTACGAAAGATTCTTTGTTAGGAGAAAACTGTAAATTAAAGTAAGAATCAATATGTACAACACTGGGTACTGGATCAAAACTAATCGTTGCAGTTGCAGAGCAGTTAGTGTTCATAGATGCTGTGCCGTATACTGGCCCGCTAAAGCCAGCAGTGTTAGTTGCGTCGTGACCAAATTCACAAGTGCCTGTTAATGCACCGCCAGTAGCGATGTTGATGACGCAACGGCCTTCATGATTATTATGGTTGATAGCCGCTTGAAACATTACGTAATTACCCACTAAGTTAGCTTGGGTACAAGGTGTAATTGCTGCAAAGGCTGAGCTAGAAAGTAAAAGAGTTGATGCAATAAATAATAATTTTTTCATAAATTAAGCTCCTTGTAGTGTTATTAATTTTTTAAGTAGTGAATCGTAAAAAGCTAATCGTAAATTCTTCTTAACTAATTCGGAGCAAATAATAACGACAAATAACAGCCGGAATTTCATTGATTAGTATGCTAAAAGTAGTATTTTTTATGCCATAGGTATTAGTGTGGCATATGACACACTTTTTAAATAAAACTGTGTCATATGCCACACTTTTAAAAATTAGTTACTCAATGTTTTTATAAATTTGGTGGTGGTTTAAGCCGCTCAATATTAGCAGCGTAATTTTTGCTAAAGATAAAATCATCTACCTAATCAGCAGGCGATTTTTAGTGACTTCAGTTTCACCTCCGATAAATGCTTTCCATCAGCTTAATAATGCTGAGTTACCTCTTCAAAAGCAGTCCGAAACTAATAATTTTATTCAATACTTACCAGATGAAGTGGGTGAGGGACATACCTTAATTGTGCCTTTACATGAAGACTTTAGTTTTATAGATACCAACTATCTCTTAAATAAAAATTTGGCGATTATCAGTAAAATTGATGATCAAGAACCTCGTTTAGTGGTCACGATTGCGTTAAAAGGTCAGTCGTCTTTTATGGGCTATCAAAATCAAACTATTTTTTTTAAAGAAGGTTACACGACCATTACAATTTTTAACTCCAGTTATGGTGAACGACAATATCAAGCGAATAAGCAGATTAGGCAGTTAAGGTTTTCTGTTAAGAAGTCATGGATTGATAAGCAATTAGGCGCAAAAAGGTCGGCTGAAATATTTGCTAATGACGGCATGCACTTGCTAAGTCATCGACCTATCACCATGCAGGGTTTGATTGCAGCAAGACAATTGGTTGAGGCTGATCAAAAACAGACTTTACAGCATCTGTTTATTCAGGGACATGCCATGACGTTGTTAGCTGCAGAATTAGCGGCTTTGCTTCAAGTGGACTCACAGTGTTTAGGTGGGTTTACCAAAAAAGATAAAGTGATTGCGCAGACGGCTGTGGATGTTGATCCGCCCACTAACCGAGTTTTATTTGGCGATTTGGATCTTGAATATAACCCCTTATTAGAGGATACCTTAACGGGCAGATCAGGTTGGGTCATTATGAACAATATTGGTTTTCGTATCAGTGGTTTTGATCTGTTTGATGTCACTTCTACACTCACAGATAACAATTGGCTACTGACGGGGGCCTTGGGGTTGGGTCAGGGCTTTGATCATTTGGGTGGCATAACTGATAGTAGAGTTGGTACTTTTAACTTTCAAACGACCGTGGTGCCATTGCCAACCTCTATATGGCTTTTTGTTTCAGGTTTAATGGGTTTAAGTGCAACTCATTTTCGTATTCGTCGTAACTCATTAAAATTAAAATCAGACTTATGAAACGATATAAAAATAAACCTTTATTCGCTATTTTATTAATAAGTAGCTGTTTACTAGTAGTGACTAACTCGCAAGCAAGTTTATTAAATACCAGTTTGGGTGGAACTTTTAGCATGAGCATGGACCGTGATGCTCTGGCTTATTCTATCGGAGGAACACCCAGTAATCCGGGGCATTTTTTAGTACATCCGACATTCCGCACCCCTACCTAAATGTAAAATTGATTTAAACTTTATCATTTATAATTTATCTATTTGTTGAAAAATGAACACAGAATCCTCGCATTACAATAGTTACAACTTGGATCATTTGGGCCTTATCGCAGGCA
>CAIQNQ010000186.1 GCA_903873165.1 uncultured Methylococcaceae bacterium
AGTTTTGATTCTCTCTTCATCAATTTGTCGTAAATCGTGATCGCTCAGTTTCATTGCTTAAGGGGATGTTTGTATGGCAAAAGTCTATCATGTAATGAAAAAAGTCGGGGAAATTCTTATAGGGCTGTGAATAATTACGCTGGTTTTCGTGTTTGCTGATACCGATCATTATTATTTGACATCTGATTTTCTCCTTCTCTTAAATGTGAATAGAATCGTCACTGCAATGCTTTTCGTAAGCTTGTGCAAGTTTTTTGTCGTAGTTATTTTTCCAATATTCTGCGCCATTATAGCCTTTAGCAAAGGTACTCCATTGGTGTCTACGTAGCGCGTCATCTAATCTATTATGTTTTAGATACTCACAAAAAGCCTCCAAATGTGCTTTTTCATCTTTTTGTATGGCATCATAAAATTCATCTATTGAAGAAAATCCACAAATGGCGAAGTTAAAGCCCATGACTTGAAATTTTCCATAACTTACCGACATACGCGCGGCACTTTTATTCAAAATTTCTGCTTCCTCTAGCCGGTCATACTCCTTAGTGCCTCCTTGATAGAACTTTTTCGTCCAGGGATAATAGCAAATGGTCGGATGTGAGTCTTTATAGGCCCCCTTGGTATACTTATAGAATATATGGCCTTCAAAAAGTATTTTTGCTCTGCCATCTTCCAAAAAACCGTTGCCTCTACTTTCTACTTCAGCGACCGCTTTAATTGCGGCGACATCACAATCCAAAATATGAGCAGCCGATTCAAAATCATGATCTTCAAGTAAATTTGTCATGTTATTTCTCCATATTTTATGTATTTTAATCGTGGACATAGACCTTTAAGACATTTCTCTTGCCAAATAAGGTAAGCGATCTATTGCGAAGATCTATAGACCATTATCAAGTATTAGCTTGGGTTTATAAACCCCATTTTTTTAGCGAGTCACTTATCCAACTATTAATGGATTTGAGTAGTTCTTCTTTAGTCGAATGAATAATGGGTAAAATATAAATATCTTCGTACCATTTGGTGGGCAAGTAATTGTTTTTTAATTTATCGACGAGCTTATCAATACGAGTCGTTAAAGCGAATTGATAATTAGGCGGTAAATGCGCGTCTGAACCGAATCGACCCACAGGAAATGGCACTGTTAGCTCATCACTACTACAGGCTCCATAGAGCGGAATGAGTTTGACCGATTGTACATTATCCGGGCCAGTAAAAATGAGTGGATCAGTAGGGTTTTGACTAACCCAATCTTTGACTAGCGGATTGTGAGCATGAACACAAAAGGTTTCGCGGAGAAATTGCTGGCAATTTTGACGGCCTAGTAAATAATCATGGCGACGGTAGTCTTCATGCAGAAAACCGCCAAATGCGGATGCACAAGCGGTGGCAATATTGCTCCCCCCTGGAATGCTGCCAAGCTTAGTGGCGGTGATCATAAAGCGACTGAAAATATGAGGGTTACTGGCTAGATAAAGGTCGCGACTATCGTATCGGGCTTGTTCTTTCCACGCGTTAAGTAATGGCCCAAATGCGCCGAATAGGTCTTGTTTATCTTTTGGCCCCAGATCAGATTTGTCGGCAAAAGGATCAATTAGTAACACGGCTCGCCTAGCCTCATCGCCGGCGCGGTCATTCTTTACGACATAGCCAGCTAAAACCTGTCTACAGAGATTGATGGGTTCGTTGTTTACCATGCCACCATCAGCGGCAAGAAAATTATATTGATCGTTTACTAAAGTCGTACCTGGAATAGTTAGGTATGACCATTTAACCGTACCTTGTTTGACGGGATCCAGTGGGTCATCAACCACAAAAGGCCGATAGCGCAATTGCTTAACCGGCTTAGATAAGGCGCGTAATGGAAATCCTACTGGAAACGCGGCTGTGCCCAAGGCATATTCTGCGGCTGTTTCCCAGTGAATGTGCCCAGGTGCGGCTTGCACAAAGTCATCACTGACGCCTAGCTCATCGGGACGGAGTTTATAGCTGGCATCTAAGCCTTGGCTAAATACCGCCAAGCGTTGATAGTCGGCATGATCAATGTATTCTTGACTCAATCTACCTCCCATATCAATTTGATAAGGGATGCCGCGTAAATTAGTTAATGTCAAAATAATTGGGAACGGATTGTCAACATAAGTCCGTTTCTTTTTACTTAATCCAGGAAATGCTTGCTCAAAATGCGCGATTAGATTTTTGCAAGTATCTAATGGGGCAGGGTTTAGTAAGGAGGGAATGGTTTGTGCATCTAAATCTTCGTTCGTCAGCATTTTTAAAATATCCAACTCTTTAACCCAGACTCGATAAAATGGATTCAGAGTTTGATCTTTCTGAGAGCTGTCCTTACGGATTGGTGGAAATTGATAACTCAGCGTTCTGGCTAATAAAGCGGCGGTGACCCCGCCGCCGGAAGTGCCAGAAGCCACTTTGAGCTTAACTTTCCAAGTGGGTGCATTGGGCGTTGGTGCCTGATTTTGCCATGCATCTAACGCTTCTATTAAAAAATCGATGACGCCTGCTGTATAAGCACCTGCGGAAACCGTGCCGCCTAATGCCAAACCTAATTCGAAGGTTTGCTTTTCGGGGTCTGCAGTTTGTTGGGGAAATAAAGTCGTCCAGTCATCTGGGCGGCCCACTAATTCGTCGAAGCTTGCCATGGTTAATGCCTTATTTTAAGGTTAGAGTGAAAATTATAGTGTTGATAATTTTGTTGCTTTACCTAGCGTTATCATTAACATTTTATTGTTAGCGTTGCTAGGTATTTCGTGCTTTGTCCGCTCTTAAGCGGGCAGTCGAAATTGTTATCTGACGAACTTGTTTAAATGTATTTTCGTACTTGTAAATACCTTTTTTATTACTTAAAAAGTGCTTTGATTCTGCTTGTGGCAGCCTAAAATAACATCCACTCCCCCTCGCTTTGCTCTCCCCCTAATCCTTCTTTGTTCAAGAGGTGGACTGAATAATTACGATAGAATAGGGTGCTGTCTAAGTAGCAGTACTCAAAAGGGATTGATAACCATACATAGATACTCTGTTGCAAAATAATGTTCTTAAATTAACATAAATGCAAACCTTTTTTATGGAAATCAGTTTTTAGAGATTATGAAAACCATTTTATGTCTTAGAAAAACTAAAAAAGTCTTGAATTATTCAAAGAAATGTCTTGTTAGTTAATGGTTTTTAATTGCGGTGATTTTTAGTAAATTATTGATTTAACTTAATAAAATAGATGTGTTTCGTCAAAAATGAGCTGTGAGCGTGGTAAAAAGCGCCCTGTTTTTTTAAAAATCAGCTCACTCAATTGTCAGATGTGATCTTTCATTTCCCCTATGGGTATACGTTTCTACCAATTGTGATATCTCATTTACCAAATGTGCCCTATGTTTTTTCTGGCTTTTTGCAAAAATCACAAATTATGCTCCTGTTAGCTGCAAAATGAGACCTCACATTTGGCGTTTGCGTATACGTTTTTTTCTAATGTGTCCTCTCATTTCGCAATTGTGAGGGCGCTTTTACGAAATGTGATCAACTTTTTTTGGCAATATTAGCGATTAATAGAAA
>CAIQNQ010000187.1 GCA_903873165.1 uncultured Methylococcaceae bacterium
GCTTTGTATTTAACTTCTACGATACCAATCACATTGCCATTGGTTAATACTAAATCAAACTCTTCTTGCATTTGACCACGATGTTTTTCCATATTTTTAACCACATCGTCAAAGTAGATATTACCCAAGCGATTGTCTTTAAGCAGACTATTTAAGAAAAACTCTTCAGCAACATCACCTTGATTATGAGTCACATTTCCTAACGTAATGCCTATACGTTCAAGTTTTTCGTCAGTACGTTTCATTTGCTCATCCGTTAGCTTCATTTGAGCACTAGTCTCTTTCATTTTTTCATCAGTAAGTTTCATTTGGGCACTAGTCTCTTCAATTTGCTTTCTTGTCTCCATTTGAGCAGCATGGAGATTTTTGCTATCAACGGCAAGGCTTGCAACGAGGTCTTTTAATTCTTGATCAGTCATGGGCTTATAAATAATTATAATTTTTCAGTATGTTAGCATATAAACTAAAAGCAGAGTCATGAGTTTATAATTCAAAGCGACCACTATTTATCGATCAACAGTATGACAATAAGTCAATGCCATATTTTTGTAACATTATACTTATTGCCAGAGGTAGTGTTATTTGATATAAATAACCATAATTTTAGTGTTATTGGTTGAAGCTAAGGCTCTAATTAAGTGGCAAAAATTTAAAGCAATCATCACATGAGCAGTGATGACACTATTACCAGTGGCTCGGGTAACAACAGCCTGATATGACCTTCTGTAAAGCCGCTCTACATAAAACACCTAACCTTGATATTACAAACCACTAGCTGGATAAATAGGAACTAAATATGACAACTTACACAGTAACTTCTGGACAAACTAAGACAGGTTTAACGCTTAGCGATTATGATATTTTAAATATCAAGTCAGGCGGCATAGCGAATGGCACTATTAATAGCGGTGGCACTGAAAACATTTCGGCAGGAGGGATTGAGAGAGGGGCAATTGTTTCCAATGATGCATATTGGGATTCTTACAATTATGATTGGATTGTTATTGATGGAACTCAAAACATTTTGTCAGGCGGTAAAGCCAGTGGCACAGTCGTAAATAGTGGTGCTAGTGAAACCATATCAGCAGGGGGTATTGCAAACGGCACAGTCGTAAATAGTGGTGGATACGAAACCATATCAGCAGGTGGCATAGCCAGTGGTTGTATTATAAATAGCGGCGGCACTCTTGAGATGGACTTAACTTCAAGTCCTAAAGTAACAGGCGCAAATGGCGAGTATGTCATTAATGGAAATACAGTTCACAGTGGAGCCAACATACAGCTTACTTTAGAATCAGGCGTTACTGTTTCGGGCTTAATTATGGATTACAGTGATTCACTCGATATCCATTCAGGTGGTAAAGCTATTGGCACAGTCATTAGTGGTGGCGGCACTGAAAACATTTTGTCAGGGGGCATTGCAAGTAACACAGTCGTTGATGGTTATACTGCAACAGATTACGAAGGGTTCTCCAGCGTTGTCAGTGGAGTTCAAGCTATTTTGTCAGGTGGTAAAGCGATTGGTACAATCGTTAATGATGGTGGATCCCAAATTATATCGGCAGGCGGCATTGCAAACGACACAGTCGTAAATAGTGGTGGTACACTAAATTTTGACAGTTCGGCAATCCTAACCGATCTTACTTTAAAATCAGGAGCTACGCTTGATCTTCTAGATCAAACAGCGACCGCAGCCAGTGTTAATAATATTAACCAATTAGTCATTACCAGCGGTGGGGGAGTAGTCGAAACGATAGGATTAACAGGTAATTATTCTGGAGTTAATTTTGCTACCTCATATGATTCTCACTATGGTACATTAATTACTGAATCCAACCCAACAGGTAACGTAGCGAGTTTTTTAAAAAAACCGAGCTCAATAGCCGACACTAATAAATATATTATTTCGGATACCACTGCTAACATTTCTGCTAAATTAAATACCTTACAGACTTCGATTAATAAATTAGCCATTATTAGTCAAACTGATTCAGCCAGTGTCTTATCTATTTCTGCTGCACAATCATCAGCTGATCATGCTGTTTTAGCCAAAATAATAGGGGCTTATAATTTAACGATCACTGGCACTTCAGCTGCCGATAAGCTTTTCGACACGGTTTATAGTCATGCGACTTTAACGGGGGGTAAAGGCATTGATATCTTTAACGTCACTGGCACCGATACCATCATCGATCTGGGTAATGGCGGAGCTGATATTCTAACTGTTGCAAAAGGTGGCATAGCCAATGCTACTATTAATACAGCTTGGACAGCCACGGCAGATACCATCAACAATGGCACGGTCAATATCAGCACAGCGGGGCTTGCGGTTAATTTATCGGCAGTAACGAAAGGCACTTCGGGCTATAAAATCACCGATACAGGTGGCGCAACGACATTAATCGGTTCTGCTTTAGGCGATTTAATCATCGGTAGCACGGGTAATGATACCTTAGCGGGTGGTTTAGGTAACGATACCTTGACTGGCGGTACAGGTAATGATTTCTTTGTCTTTAATACCCTGCCTAATAACAAGACTAATGTGGATTTGATCACTGATTTTGTTTCAGGTAAAGATCATTTGCAATTCAGTAAAGCTATTTTTACTGGTATCACTACGGCGGCTGGAACAGGATTGGGAACCACGTTAACGGCAAAAGAATTTGTATCTAGTACGACTGCAACGAGTGGCACTACGGCAACCTCGCACTTGATTTATAACACTGCAACGGGTGGCTTATATTACGACGCCGACGGGAATGCTAAAGGGGCAGCCGTTGAGGTCGCCATTTTAGGAACCACAACGCATCCTGCCTTGGTAGCAGCGGATATTTTGATTATTGCTTAATACATTATCAAATAATAGTTGTTGCTACTTTCTTGACGGTTCCTCCCCCGCATTGAGCAGAAGTATTGCAGATGAGAGCGGACTTAATGGCTAAACTAAGGCTGTGGATTCTTGATAATGAATTAACTCAAGAAGCCGCAGCTGATATTTTAGGAATTACACAGTCTAGGGTATCTAACTTAGTTAGGGGACAGTGGAAAAACTTCAACTTAGACATGCTGCTAACACTTGCTATTAAGGCTGATCTACAATGTGGAAACTTGCAATTGCACCATATTGTTTATAGTTTTGGTAGATCGGGAAAAGCTTCTTAAAGTTTTGCATTTGACCACGATGTTTTTCCATATTTTTAACCACATCGTCAAAGTAGATATTACCCAAGCGATTGTCTTTAAGCAGAC
>CAIQNQ010000188.1 GCA_903873165.1 uncultured Methylococcaceae bacterium
AGGACAATGGGAAGGCAGTGATAAGCAATTGGTACTTGAAGATATTCAAGCAAGGATGCAGGATTTAAAAGAGTGGCGACCTACTACAAACAAAAAAGATCCAGCTAAAGATAAAGAACATATCCGAACCATTGATGTTATTAAGTTAATGAGTAGTTGATAATATTAAGTACTGAAATTGAATTTCCTTCATATTAAGAGGCAAACAAATGCAAGCAATTCGTCAGATTTATCAAGATACGCCTAGTGTTATTCATATCAGTATTCCTGAAGAGCTTCAGCACCACCCAGTAGAGGTGATTATTAGAGCTTTGGATGATTCTACTAATAGTGAAATTAAAGAAACCGATGCTAATGGTTGGCCGATTGGTTTTTTTGAGCGAACCTTTGGTTCTATCCCCGACTTGCCTGAAAGAGAATCCCAAGGTGAATATGAAGAACGGGAGTCTTTAGAGTGAAATATTTGTTAGATACAAATGTCTGTATCCGATATTTACAAGGTCGTTTGCCTTGTATACAAGAAGCAATTCATTCAAAATCACCGACACAATTAGTTATTTGTGCAATTGTTAGGGCAGAACTGTTTTTTGGTGCAATGAAAAGTAATAATCCTTTAGAGACATTAGCAACGCAGAGACAGTTCATAGACTTATTTCCAACATTACCTTTTAACGATGAAGCTGCACTCATCTTTGGGAAAATCCGCGCCGACCTACAGCGACAAGGACAACCTATTGGACCTTATGATTTGCAAATAGCTGCTATTGCCATAGTAAATGATTTAACATTAGTAACCCACAATACACGTGAATTCAGTCGTGTCAATGGCTTAAAGCTTGTTGATTGGGAAATTTAAACGTAACCTGTGTTGCTATTGGATATTTGATGACCACTATGACGCCAAGATTATTGCCGATTACACCGGCGGTACTAAATCTATGTGTGCGGGTTTAGTAATGGCGGCGATGGAATATGAAAATATAGAACTGCAATACATCCGATTTGCGGTAAAACAGGCGCAGTTTATTTTTAGTATTACACCGCGTAAAGCTCAAACAGATGAGTCAGAAAAGAAACGGCAAGATGTGCAATTAGAAGCGGTGTTTGAGGCATTAAAGCAGGCTTTAGAGTGGTTAGGTGCGGGGGCTAAAACCGGAGCGGGTTATGGGTATATGACGCGCGAGGGTGACTTTGCTAAAGACATGGGTAATGCTTTAGATAAAGAGAATATGAGTGAACAGCAGTTAGAAATTGTAGCGTTAAATAATTCGTTTCAACAAAATAAGACAAATAATATTAAAGAAGCAGTGGGCGGTAGGCTATATACCCAATTAAATACGCTGATTAAAAAAGCTAAAGATGATGCTACTGAACCGGTTTGGTCTGATCAAGATAAAAAAGACTTGCAAAAGTTGGGTACTGAATTACTGAAGTTTGTAGGCGCTAATAATAAAAAGATTAAAGAAGTGTTGGATGGATTGCCCCAAGAGGATTAAGAGTGCCTAAAGCTATTCTGAGTAAGTTTCTATGTATTTGTGGTCAGTTAACAAAGCCAGATGGCCGGTCTTTATATGCATATCGTTGTACAGATAGAATGTATGAAGAAATTAAGTCGGGGATTAAAAGCAACCTTAGGTTGGTTTTAAACAATAGGCCTGTTGCGGGGTTTGACGCTTTATTTTGTATTTTTGCAGCTGAAACCTGGAAACGCCACTACACGGGTGAACGATCTTATGCATTCTTTTTTAGGTTACTAGATGTGCCCGTGCCTGATCAAAATCGTATTCGTCGTGATTGGATTGCTAAGGGCATCAAATGGTGGGGTTTAGAGCTACGTATCAGGAATGGTCAAACTCGGTATTTTGATACGGTCGCTTGTGAAGGCGGTTTACCCCTTAATTTGTTACAAAATGATCAGGATGCGGGTATTACTCGGTATCTGAAAGAATTTTTAGAGCAATATTATAAACTTACCAATAAAGCTGGGTTTGATGCCGAAGCTTTAGCCGAAGAAATAGCTGAAAGGCAACGCTTACCTAAAGCATGGCGAGATGAAAGTGTTTATCAAATCGTTATTCAATTGGTTGAGGCGATTATAAATTTACAGGCACGGATACCCAATGCGGTTGATCCGGTGTCTGCCTTAGACAAACTTGATCCTAATTGGCGTAGAGCTTTACCCATTTCTTCAGTTAACGATGAGGTGGTGGTGCAGCTTATTAAAACCTTATTGGGCGATATTGAAGGTTTAGTCAAAATTAACAAGCCATTACGCTGGCAACGTCGATTGGTACAAAGACAAGGTGGTTGGCAACTTGTGCAAGCTATCGATTTACCAAAGGAATTTAATGGCGAACGTTTATTAGCTATCGCTCAAGTTGAAAAATTACCTGTGCGTTTAAGGCTTTTATTAAGTGTTAACGGTCAGCAACGCTTAATTGCACATTTAACCTGTGTGCAAGGTTCAGGTGATAGTGCGGTATATCGCTGTGATAAGCGAAATTTTGAGCTACTTGGCTTAGAGGCATTGCAGGAGTCAACTCTTTTATTAGCAGATGGTATCAGTGAATATGAGATTTCAGTTGAAGGTAATCATGCCTTAAGTGACTTGACTTGGACCTTTATTGAGAAGAATGCTGAGAAGTTATTATTCTCTGAAGCTTCGGCTCGCACTAAAAGCTCAACAGCTTGGGTGGTTGCACCTGATGGCAGTCAGGTGACTCTTGGTGAGTTGGGCGAAAGTACAGATTTAGGGCCACTCCAGTTAATGGAACGCCAAGTCTATCAAGTTAAAGGCCATGTGCTTTTTACCTTAGCTGATTCAGATTCTTGTGATATTAGTTGTAATTCAGTTGAAGAGTGTGAACAAAGCTTTAATTTAGTGGGCAGAACATTAACATGCGCTTTGAATAAGCGCTTGATTTTTCATGGCTTACCTAAGTTACAGCAACACAGCCCAGAACGGGGTAGATCTGTTATATCTCTTAGCCATATGGAATGGCGTCCGGTTAATGATGGTATGGGTGCTTGGCGTTCAAGTCAATGGGATCAGTGTTATGGTTTGGTGTGGTTAAGATATAGAGATCGGATTAATGGCTCTTTGATATATCGTCAAAAAGTGGATGTGTTACCCACGACAACAAGCATTGAAGTGCTTTCGGTCGGTAATAATATTCAGCCAGGTGTGCTTGTTTTAAGTGGTTTAAATAAAGCTACGGTAACGCTACAGCCTAACCCAGAATTTACCTCGCGTAGTGAGTATGACTCTGTTAATGATGTGTATAAATTGACTTTTAGCTTAGCTAATTCAGCGCTGGTTAATCAAGCGACTTTGAATATTAAATGGTCTGAAGGACGACAAATTAGCTTGGAATTGCCGGTGCCTTGTGAAGGTGCAGCTTTCATGACGGGTGACGTATCAGCACCCGGTCGATGTTCTCTTGAGCGCTTAGGTGCTATTCGGGTTATTGGGCAGGGTAACGCTTTTAATTATAGATTAGAGTCCGAAATATTAGTCAAAGGTCAAATAATATCGTATTTATCATTGCCATCGTCTAAATTAATCAAAAGCTCTGATGGCCGTTTGCAATTTGCCTTACATCAGTTACAAGACCGATTGATGGCTAGATTGTCGATGACTAATGAGTTAGATTCTGCTGCCTTATTAAAGATTTATAAGAATTCAGAGCCACTTGCCACTTTAATGGTCGCCCGTTTTGATATGAGCTTTGAGCAAGATAGGTTGGAGCGAACTGTTTTCTTTACAACTGAAAAGGCTGAACGGTTAGGGGTTGATTGGGAAGATAGATTGCAAGTGAAAATGATTCCTTTATGGAATCCTAAAGCCCAAGTACTTAATTTAAATAGAGTGGATAAAGCAGGTTGCTTTGCATGGGACATACCTGAGAATTTGGATACTGGGCCTTGGTGGATATTAGGTTATGACGGTCATTGGCCTAGATTTCGCCCCTCATTATGGTTTGAAAAATCAGCGGATAGTGTAGCAGACGATTTTGATGATTTCGATGATTTCGATGATGAAGAGGATAGTCAAGACAGTGATGCTGATGTGTTTCGATATGCGCCAACTATTTTATCGGAAGCAATAAGAGAACCGAATGAAATCATTCGTAAGTTGGCAATTGATAACATTATTAAAGCGATGGGGGCTGATGTTAATCATGCTGATTGGCCCCTTTTGTATGACTTTATTGCGTTGAGTAATGAATACCCCGCCAGTGCCTTCGATGTGCTTCGTGCTTTAATTAAATGTCCTGATGCTTTGTGTTTGGCTTTAATAAAAAGTAATGAAGATACTTTTGATTCTGTGTGGCGCTTGGCTCATCAATTGTCATTTTCATGGCATTTATTGCCAACGACTACTTGGTTGAGTGCGTCGATTTTATATTTTGGTGGATTGAAGGACCAGTTTAAACAGCTAAATATCCCTGGACTTAATGATGAGACTGTTTATAAGCAATTTGTTGAGTTTAGGCAACGGGTGATAGGGCGAGGGCATCGATTTTTGGGCCTAATCTTGAGCAGAATTCAACTTGAGATGTTTTTAGAGCAGGTAATGACGGCTGGTGTGTTTGATGAGGTCTTTGTGGAATTAAATAACTGTTCTAATCATCCTCATACCTTTGAAACTAAATTAACTGAAGCACAAGGCGAGTTACAAGGGCGTCATGATGCCAATGCTGTCTGGCAACAAGGCCCAGAAACGCAGCAGGCTAGTTTAACTTTGCGACCAGAACGTCAGTTTAGAAATCAGGGTTATCGACGTTCGGTCTTATGTGCGCCTTTTGTTGCGGCACAGATTGCTTTATCAACTGGACTGTGTCCAACACAACTTTTATTTGAGCTGGGAAATATTCGGGACTTTGATCGTGAATGGTTTGATCAAGCTTATTATTATGAATTATGTATGGGCTTAGCGAGCCAACTTACCATCCATTAAAGGAACGTACTTAGATGACTTTTAAACCCTTTTATTCTGCTCTAGCTAAAGACTTAAACCAAGGTTCAACACGTGCTTCATTAGGATTATTTGGGTTTAGAAATCATGCCCTGCGTGAACACATGCGTAGTTTATATCAGAGTCCTGCGGGTTCGGGCGCTTCATTTTTAGCTGACCCCGTGTTTGAGGCCACGTTTGGCTGGCAACCTGCCAACAAAACCATTAGTGATTTATCAGGGAATTTACTGCAACCTTCTTTAGTGGATGCTTTAATGAATCCTGCTAAATTAAAAGAAGAATTTTTGACTGATCCTTGGGAACCTAGTCGATATCCTTATAAGCATCAATTGGAGGCTTGGCAGGCTCTAAAAGAAAATAAGCCTGCACAATCGGTGTTGGTGAGTAGCGGTACGGGTTCTGGTAAAACAGAGTGTTTTTTAATTCCTATATTGAATGATTTGTCCAAAGAGGCAGAAGAGAAGCAACAAGTTTTAACGGGTGTTAGAGCTTTATTTTTATATCCTTTAAATGCGCTCATTAAAAGCCAACGTGATCGTTTAAATGGCTGGTTAGCGGCTGATGCTTTTAAGAATAGGGTGCGGTATTGTCTTTATAAAGGGGATACGCCAGAAAATACAGGTACCCAAAATTCTGATGTTTTTGATTGTGAAGTAAGAGGGCGTGACATATTACGAAGTAATCCGCCACCTATTTTGGTGACCAATTCTACGATGCTCGAATATATGTTGGTTAGAGATAAAGACCAACCGATTATTGAGAGTTCACAAGGTAAATTACGCTGGATCGTGATCGATGAAGCCCATAATTATATGGGTTCTCAAGCGGCTGAACTGACTTTGTTGTTGCGCAGAGTGCTACATGCTTTTGGCTGTAAGCCAGAGCAAGTGCATTTTGTGGCCACATCAGCCACCATTGCAGGCAATGGTGAAGATTCTAAAAAGGCTTTGAGAGAATTCTTATCGCACATTGCAGGTGTCTCCCAAGAGCAAGTCATGGTTGTGACCGGACATCGATCTATTCCTGAATTAGAAGCTGAGTTTTTAAAAGTTAATCAGCCTTTTGATTCAAGTTCACTTAAGCTGATGAATGCTTCTGAAAAATATGCGACTCTGGCTTCTAATGCTAAAGTTAGAAAGTTAAGAGGCCAGCTTATTGAAGGAGCGCAAGTTCTATCATCATTGTCGCAAGATTATTTTGGAGTTAAAGACGCTCATAATAACAATGAAATGTTGGAGCTTCTTGATGTCTGCACTCAAGGTGTACTGCCTCAAAACAACGCTGATGATAAAGCGTTTTTACCGTTAAGAGGGCACTTTTTTCATCGTGCGCAGGCAGGATTATGGGCTTGTGTGAATCCCTGTTGTTCGGGTCGAAAGGCTACCCACTTGGAAGATGCTGAGTGGGGCTTTGGTAAGGTGTTTTTGGATAAACGCTTGCATTGTGATGAACCTGATTGTGGTTATCCTGTGTTTGAGTTGGTGCAATGTGGTGAATGTGGTGAAGAATATTTAGCCGCCAGTGTGCTACCAGAAAAGTCTCAAGATAAGTTGGTGTCGCGTGATTTTGTAGAAGATGAAGATGAGTTTCAAGAGGCTGTTGATGTGCCCGACGAGGAAGATCAAAGTAATCTTTCTGGTGAAGTTGTAGGGAGTGTTTTATTGATTAAGGATAATGATCAACATGCCACTCGGCAGAAATTACTTGTCGATAATCTTTTAGTGGAAGTTGATGCACCTGAATCTGGTGTATTTGTTAATCAAATCAGTAAGGATGATAAAGACGCCTTACGGTGTCAATGTTGTCGTAAACGGGAATATATTCCCTCAGAGTTATTTAAGCCTATTCGCTTAGGTGCGCCTTTCTTGTTACAAACGTCAACACCGACTTTATTGAAGTACATGAAGCCGTTAGCCCAAGGTAATGAGAGTTTACCGTTGGATGGGCGACGGTTGATTAGTTTTACGGATAGTCGACAAGGCACAGCTCGCTTTGCAGCTAAGTTACAGCAAAGTACTGAAAGAAATTTTATTGAGAGTTTTTTGTATCACAGTATTGCTGATGCACAGGTTACGACTAATCAGACGAATATTAGTACACTTTTAGAACAGAAAGAATTGCTAACGACTTTAATTAATACTGGCAATCATTCATTGCAACCAACACTTGATGGTATTAATCAACAAATTGCTACTGGGCTTAAAATCCCCATAAACAAATTGACATGGGCTGAAGCAAAATCTGCTATTCAAACGAATTCTGATTGTGTTGAGTGGATATTTCCTACTTTAAAAGAAAATACTACTTTACAAAGTGATAGTGATCTTGCGGAATTATGCTTGTTGAGAGAATTTTTAGTAAGACCTAAGCGTCAATATTCTCTTGAAGGTTTAGGTTTACTGAGGTTGAGCTATACTCAAATTCAACAGTTAAACAATGTACCCGCAGTATTTAGTCAACGCTCTGTAACCCTTGATGATTGGCATGATTTAGTACAGTTGGTATTGGATCACTATGTTCGTGCCAATAAAGCCGTAAAAATTACTGAAGATATGTTTCGCTGGATGGGGGCTAAAGGTAAGTCGACAAGGATTATTGCGCCCGATGTTCCTGGTGAGGGCAAGCATTGGCCAACGACAAAAAATCCTTTGGTATGGCGTTCATGGTTGATTCGCTTATTGGCTTATGCTTTTAATTTAGAGGTCACAAATCCTACTGAGCGAGGTATTATTGAAGAAATGCTCTTGGCAACGTGGAGTGGTGTTCGTACTTGTTTGACTGCTGATAACACAGATACTTATCTTTTGGATTTAGGAAGTTCTAGTCGTGTGGTTGAAATTATGCAAGTCCGAGAAGCGTGGGTGTGCCCGGTTACACGACGGTTATTGCCGGTTACATTTCGAGGTATTACGCCTTATTTACCGGCGCAATTTGATAATGATGCTTTGGCGCTTTGTAAAAAAGTGACTTTACCTGTTGTACCTAGTGCGTTTTGGTCTGGCACTTCTGCTGATGCAGTACAACAGTGGATAGAAACGAATCCTGAGATTCGAGTGCTGAGAGATTTAGGGGTTTGGACAGATTTAAATGATTGTATTGCAGGCTTTAGTCAGTATTTTAAAACAGTAGAACATTCTGCTCAGATTACCAGTTCTCAGTTAACGAGCCGTGAAAATCGTTTTAAGAAAGGTCAAGTTAATTTAATGAGTTGTTCAACCACCATGGAGATGGGGGTTGATATTGGCGGCTTAACGGGGGTTGCCATGAATAATGTGCCACCACATCCGGCTAATTTTTTACAAAGAGCGGGGCGTGCGGGTCGACGGGGTGAAGCTGCATCAGTTAGTTTTACTTTATGTAAGAGTACACCGCACGGTGAGGCCGTGTTTAGAAATCCTTTGTGGCCTTTTACCACACCATTAGCCATGCCAAGGGTGTCTTTAAAAAGTGATCGTATCGTGCAACGCCATATCAATGCACTTTGTTTAACTGAGTTTTTAAAAGCTGGGGCTACCTCGAATCCTTTAACTTATGAGGTTGGGCAGTTTTTTGAAGAAGTTATTCAAGGTATTAGTTCTCCATGTCAAAAGTTTCAATCTTGGTTAAAAAATGATGCTCTTAAACAGAAAAATGTGGTTGATGGCATTGCGCAATTGACGCGCTTGACCTGTTTGGAAGGTATGCATACGCAGGTTACTCTATCAACAACCGCAACTATGATGGCTGATGTTGAAACACGTTGGTTTAATGAAATTATAGCACTTGAGGAAAATTTATTAGATGTAAAGACAGCGAGTGGTGAGACGCGACCAGAAAGAGATATTAATATGCGTTTGGATAGAATACGTGGTGAATATTTATTACGTGAATTAGCTAATCGTGGGTTCTTGCCGGGTTATGGTTTTCCAACATCGGTTGTGTCTTTAGTGAACAAAACACAGGAAGATAAAGAAATAAAAAATAGACAAATAACACCGTTAACACCCGATGATAGGAAAAGGAATAATGGTCGTGAAGATAATCGAGCGGTTAAAGGTGGATATCCTAGTAGAGGTTTAGCTTATGCGTTACGAGATTATGCGCCCGGAACGGATACGGTCATTAATCAGCGTGTATATCGTTCAGCTGGTGTCACTTTAAATTGGCATATTCCAGCTGATGCAGATGCAGGTGCTGAAATTCAGTCACGACGCTATGCTTGGCAATGTAATCATTGTGGCGGTGCAGGTACTCGATCCACATTACCAGACGTGTGTCCTCATTGCGGTTATCAAGAGCGGGAATTTCAAAAGAGGGAGTACTTAGAGCCTGCTGGTTTTGCTGTTGATATACGCTATAAAGCTCATAATGATATTTCGTTACCGCAATATATCCCGGTTAGAGATCCTTGGATTTCCTTGGATGGTGCTGATTGGTTGTATTTACCAACGCCTAGTTTGGGGCGTTTTCGTTATAGTGCTAGTGGTTCAATATTTCAATATACGGATGGGTTACATGGAATGGGCTATGGTATCTGCTTGAAGTGCGGACGTGCGGATTCTATGAAATCGGATGGTGATTTTTCTTCTATGTTTGTTGATGAGCATCATAACCATACGCATAAAAGACTTAGGGGTGGGCAAGAAAATAGACAAGGAGATGAGTTAGAGAATGAATGCCCAGGGAGTAAAAGCTTAGTTAGACCGTCGGTATTTTTGGGAATGGAGACGCATACCGATATTTTTGAACTGCAATTAAGGAATACGTCTGCAAATTTAATTAATCAAAAATCTGCAACCTCATTGGCTGTTGCACTTAGAGAGGCTTTGGCTAAACAGTTGGGTATTGAAGCAAGAGAATTGGGTTATGCGGTCAGGCCAAGTGTTGATGTCAATAAAGAAAAAACCTATTCAATCTATTTGTATGATTCTGCCAGTGATGGTGCGGGTTATGCAACTCAAGCTTATCAAGACTTGTCTGGTTTATTTGGCTTAGCAAAAGAAGTTTTAAGCTGTGTTAAGCACTGTGACACAGCGTGCCATGGTTGTCTATTATCTTATGATACTCAGTATGTTGCTGGTTTATTGGATAGACATGCCGCTTTGCAAATACTAGATGAAAGCTTTTTATTGGGGCTGTCTTTGCCTAGTCACTTGCAGGTTTTCGGGTCTTCGACTCGCTTGGAAATGGAACCTATTCATTTGGCCTTGCAAAGAGAATTACGAAAAAAAGCTGGGGTTAATTTATTTAGAATTCACTTGGCGGGTGAAACTGATAATTGGGAACCTACTGATTGGAATTTGTTGGGAGATTTGATTGGGTTGCGTGGCAATGGAGTAGCCATAGAGCTGGTTATTCATAAGACTGATTTTGATAAGTTGCAAACTGATCAAAAAAATCAATTGGCCTCATTAATTGCCATTGTGGGTGCGGATACTTACGTGTCTGATGAACCTATTGACCTTAAGGTACCTCAAGTCGTTTTAGCTATCAATCATGCGCAGGGTTCAACTCAATGGGCATGCACAACTCCTAATGCCTTGGCCCCCAATAATGCTTGGGGAAGTAATGATGAAGAAAATCTATTTGTAATGGCTATGCTGGAGTCTTCTGTTCCAGTTGTATCAAATAAGTGGCTTAAATTGTTACCTGAAGACTTACAAGTGCTTGAGGCTAATGCAATTGAGTTGAGCATCACCACAGAACTTAATGTGGCTCTTGGATCATTTGGTGATAAGGCGTGGCAACTTATTTTGGATAAAGCGCCTGAGTTAGCTGGTTTAATTAAAGGGCAACAGAAATTGGTACAAGTGACTTACAGTGATCGATATATACGTTCACCTGATATAGTCATTTTTTTGAGGATATTTTTGTTAGCACTTAAAAAGCAATTGGGTGCTTTTGACTTAAATACTTCTCTACAAATACATACCTGTCCGGTTGATTTACGTAACGTATATCAGCCACGCTCTTCTGATAACGACTGGAGAGATGCTCAAGATAGAAAAAATGTGATTGAGTGTCTTTTTAGGACTGGCTATGGAAATTTAGTGTTTACTGAACATCAAGCGCATGAATTACCTCATGCACGAGTGTTAACCTTAAAATGGGATGATGGTTCTAAATGGGATGTGCGTTTTGATCAAGGTTTTGGTTATTGGAAATCAAAAACCAAAGAACCCTTTCCGTTTGATAGAGGTGTGCCAAAGCAACTTGAGACTATCGCTGAAATGGACTTTAATGTCAGTAATGCTCAATATTCAAATGTGAAGTTGCATCCCACTTTTATTTATATTGTTAAGCGATAATAGGATTTTATGTCACATACATTGATTAGTTTTTTAGGTAAATCACAACGAACAGATGGTCGTTATAGAACGGCTACTTATGATTTCGGTGAAGGCGTTACTCGTACAACAAGTTTCTTTTCTATGGGTTTAAAGGAAGTTATTAACCCCGATAAATTAATAATATTGGGTACATCGGGCAGTATGTGGGATGTTTTGTGTGGTGAACTCTCACAAGACGAGAACGATTTAGAGGCGTTAATGGCGGCCGTAGATACTAATACGGTGACACAGGTATTATTAGATACTTATCAAGTTTTAATTTCTGAACATTTGGCGGTTGATTGTCAATTACGCCTAATTTCATACGGTGACAGTGCAGATGGGCAGGTGCAAATACTTCAAGCAATGGCTAAGGATGTTAAGCAGGGTGAGCGTAATTATTCACAGCCCTATAAGAATTTCCCCGACTTTTTTCATTACATGATAGACTTTTGCCATACAAACATCCCCTTAAGCAATGAAACTGAGCGATCACGATTTACGACAAATTGATGAAGAGAGAATCAAAACT
>CAIQNQ010000189.1 GCA_903873165.1 uncultured Methylococcaceae bacterium
AGTTTTGATTCTCTCTTCATCAATTTGTCGTAAATCGTGATCGCTCAGTTTCATTGCTTAAGGGGATGTTTGTATGGCAAAAGTCTATCATGTAATGAAAAAAGTCGGGGAAATTCTTATAGGGCTGTGAATAATTACGATAGAGTTCTGTTCTCAGATAACAATTGTATATGGCATAAATGGTTCAGGGAAAACAGGCTATACTCGGCTATTGAAGAAAGCTTTTAACAGCCGTTCAACAGAAGAAATTCTTCCGAACATTCATATTGTAAGCGTCGATAGTGATGTATCAGCAGAAATCAGTTTTACATCCGATTCTGAAACTTATTCCCTCTCATACCCAGATCACAAAGAACAAAACGAATTCAGACAGTTTTCGATATTTGACAACAAATGCGTCAATGTTCATTTAACCAATAAGAACCAATTCGAGTTCAGGCCAGCGGGGCTTGATTTTTTTGCAGATTTAATTGAAGCCTACAAAAAAGTTGAAAAAAAGATATCCATCGACATTACAGTTAAGAGCACTGCGAAGGATTATTCCTCGTTGTTCGATGGAGAGTCAGACATCAAGAGTGTGCTAAATACCCTTACAGCAGAAACCGAAATCGATGATCTTAAAAAACTAATCCCAATTACAGAAGATGAAAAGACCAATAGATGTAAGCTTGAAGAACAAAAAGCACAACTGCAGACGTTAAAAAAAGACAAAGAAATTGCCAGCTTAAATGATTACAAAGAGTTATTAACCACTTTAAAAACATCAATTACAGATAACAACATACTCTTTACTTTTGAATCATTGATTGAAATAAAAACAGCAATAACAGATTGTATATCAAAGGACTTAATCGCAAAAACTGAGGGTATCGAGAAATTCGAAACCGATAAAATTTGCAACGTTGGCAGTAAAGAATGGAAAGAATTTATTACAGCGGCTCAGACATTTGCAAAACAGCAGGTAGATGAAAACGAAATCTACCCAAAAAACGATGACAATTGTCTTTTATGCCAGCAGCCGCTTTCTACTCAAGCACAGAAACTAATTGAGTCATATTGGGCTTTTATTAAAAGTCAGTCAGAGCAGGATGCAAAAGATGCACAGGCGGCATTGAATATACTTAAGAAGCGCTATGGTGAATTAAAATTTGACATGCTACCTGACGACCACGTATTAACAAAATGGATGTTTGAAAAGCATAATAAAGAAGCACTCGAAATCAAGGATCAATTACAAAAGCAAGAAACTTTATCTGAAAGTATAATTACTGATTTAACTACGAAGACGATAAATGACTGGGTAGCAGTTCAAATTGAAACTACCCACATTGATACAATTATTCAGACTATTGAAGACAGCGTAACAGAACTCCAAGAAAATGACCCCACTGCAGAAATAAAGAAATTACAGAGTTCAATCACTTACCTGAATCACAAAGAAAAGCTTGAGCAGCATATAGAAGATATTGAAACTTATGTTACTAATCTGAAATGGGCCGACACAGCTACAAAAGCAAAAGGTAAAATACCGAAACGTAAAATTACAGACAAGGAAAAAGAGCTTTCAGGCAAATATTTCAACGAGGCATACGTTAATGCATTTAACGAAGAATGCAAATTGTTAAATTGCGAAATAGGCATCGATATTGCCCATACAGGTTCGGATGGAGCATCTTATCGACAGTTGTTTTTGAAAGGAAAAGAACCCTCAAAGATTTTAAGTGAAGGTGAACAAAAAATCATTTCACTAGCAGATTTTCTTGCAGAAATGAAGCTTTCAGAAATTACTTGCGGCGTTATCTTCGACGACCCCGTAACTTCACTTGATGATGGGAGAAAAAATCGTATTGCAGAACGAATTGTAAAAGAGGCTAAACAAAACCAGGTGATAGTTTTTACCCACGATTTAGTTTTTGTTTCAGCATTGATTTCCCAATGTAGTGAATTAAATATAGACCACAAATGCCACTGGATTGAAAAAAGAGATGATACGCCTGGATACGTATTTTTAAATAATGCGCCATCCTATGAAAATAAATATCATAATTCAGCAATTCCGAGAAGCAGTTATGTACTTGCAAATAAAGCTGATTGTCCGCCTGCGCAGAGAGAATATCTGATAAAATCAGCATTCACTGAACTTCGTACTTGTTATGAAGTTTTAGTTATAAGGGACTTGTTCAAGAATGTTGTGCAACGCTTTAATGAACGAGTCAGTGTTGATTCACTTAAAAGTGTTTGCTTTGATGATGTATTAGTAGATGAATTGCTTGATAATTTCAGTAAATGCTGCAGATACATGGAAGGTCATACGCATAGCGATAAATACGCGTATCAAAAGCCAACAGTGGAAAATCTAAATGCCGAAATCAATCGATACGACGACATTAGAACAAAAATTAAGAAATCAAAAAAGAATGCCAATGGGTGATCACTTATCGCTTGTCTAACAGTCACATCAAAAACATCACAGGGGAATAGCCCGATGCCGGTCGGGGTTTGCAACCCCGACTGAAACCTTTGGATGCTTCAATAGCTTTCCAAACGTGAGTAACGGGGTTATAAACCCCGTCACGCTTCATACAAACTCAGCTCAGGAATAAACTTAAAGTCTTTAGTATTCAATGTATAAAGTTTTAGGTCATTGCTAATAGCTGTTGCCGCAATTAGCATGTCAGGTATTGAAACTTTGTGACTAAGTGAATAACTCTGCATCAGTTCTATAAAAAGTGCTGAAATAGCATCGTTAAGTCCATAACACTGACATAGTGTTACATGTCTTTCAATTTTGGAGAGTTCTGTTTTATCTCTTGCGCCGTAGAATAATTCGGCTTTAGTGATCACACTGACACCAATATTGGCTGACCCTATATGTTGAAGGTTTTGAATGACAATTGGGTTGATTTTATAGAATTCAATCAGGATATTGGTATCACAGAGTATCACGATTTATTATCCCGCCATGCCTTAGCACGTATAGATTCCTGATTGATATCGCGATTTTCCCATATCCCTGCATAACTAAAGAAATCAGTTTCAGTCGTGGCAGCATTGCTTACTATCTCTGTTACGTCAGAACTGGCTTCTTCCAACAAAATTACTTTAATTTTTTTACCGTTCCATGAATGTTGATTAGGGGGGAGATTAATCACACCATTATTGACGGTCGTTTGAAACTCAACAGCATTCATTTTTTAGCCTTTATTCGATGGTGATTGATAACGTTAGCTATACTGTACATAAAATTCGTCGGGTTTACATGCACTTTATCAATGCTAGGCTTTTTTTAGCGCAGGATTTAGCAGAACCATTAGTGTGGGTTGATATTCTTAACCCTTATAATGACAAAGAGTTTCTCAGTGATAAGCTGAGCATCGTTGATGTTAAAGCTAGAGATAGCCAAGATCGGCTGTATCAAATCGAGATTCAACTAACCAGTTATGCGCATTTACCGTCTCGTATTATTTACAATTGGGCGGACATTTACAGTCAGCAACTTAAAAGTGGTCAAGAATACTTGAGCTTAGGCCGACTTATTCGATTGGGTTACTAGAAGAAAATCTATTAGTCGATGATAATGTCTACGTGCATCATTATAAAATGCGTGATGAACAAGGCCAGACTTTAACACCACACGGCGGCATTTGGTTGTTGGAATTAAAAAAGTTTAATGCGATTCAAGTTGAAACAGAAGACCAACGTTGGTTAAAATTCTTTAAAGATGGTGAGCGTTTAAATGACGAGGCCTTACCCGATTGGATGATTACTTAGGAGATGAAACAAGCCATGAGCACCTTAAGTACGTTTTCAGAAAAAGATCAGCAATATTATCAATACCAAGCCCGCCAAGAATACCTGCGCGAGCAACGCACTATTCAGTCTGAGTTGGAGCTGGCAAATAAGCGTGAGGAAGCTGCAAACAAACGGGAGTCTTTAGCTTTAAATGAAAAGAAAGTAGCTGAACAAGAAATGAAAGCGGCTATGTTGAGAGAAGAGGAAACAAAAGAACAGGTAATCTTGGCCTTAGCAGAGGTTGAGCGCTTAAAGGCGTTACTGGCTCAGAAAGAATAAAGTATTTGGCAATTATTGCGGTCCCTTAAGTCCTGCTTCAACATCTTGAAGCGGACAGCGAAGCAATTCTGCAGCTTTAGCCAATGAAATGAATCCTTCGGCTAATGCACGATAACAAATTCTTTCGAATCGCCTTGGCTTTTCTCTTTCACCACGATATTCACTACTTTCTAATGGCTCAGGCTCTTCTGTTCGCCAATTCCTGGCAACGGTTTGGAATGAGTAAATTAAAAGAGCATCACTGATGATGCCTAAGTCTCTAAGACGAACCAATAAAGCTGCACCACTGACTCGATACAAGCGCTTTAGATCCATAATTTCTTTATATCCTAAGCGATTTCGATGTTTACCGACCTCCTGTTCTAAATGCTCGCGTGGCATAAGAAAGGCACCGGCAAAGTGATTTGCTGCTTTTTCTTCTTCTTTTTCGCTTAACACAGATGGATCAATGATGCGGTGTGCAAGCTCATGCGCCAAGGTCATTCTCCGTCGTTCGAGAGAGAATTGACGATTAACCACAACAACAGGCAATTCAGTCTGATTAACACCTCTTTTAACAAGACAGGTAAATCCGGAAACTTTGGATGGCAATTCTTTAATCCGACATTCCGCACCCCCTGCTATTCAGAATTAGCATATAAGAGAACATAACGCTCACCGAGTAAGTTAAGCAGTTGATGATGGAAAGCGTTGCAGTTCAGTACGATGCTTCGGACATTGTCGCAGACTAGCACATGGA
>CAIQNQ010000190.1 GCA_903873165.1 uncultured Methylococcaceae bacterium
AACTCGCCGTCATGGGTAAATTGGTCCCTCAAGATCCCAATGATGAACCCGCCAGTGAATTGCTTAAACGCATACAGGCAGAAAAAGCCAAGTTGATTGCTGAGGGTAAGATTAAGAAAGATAAACCGCTTGCGGAGATAACGGATGAAGAAAAGCCGTTTGAATTGCCGGTGGGGTGGGAGTGGGTTCGTAAAAATGAGGTCTTCGCTTTTTTAAATGGTTACGCTTTTAAGAGTGAATGGTTCGAATCATCAGGAATCAAATTACTTCGAAATGTAAATGTCTCTCATGGAAAAGCAAACTGGAGTGATCCTGCATATATTTCCATTGAACAAGCTGCCAATTTTAATGAATACATGCTAAATGTAGACGATTTAGTACTATCTCTTGATCGTCCAATTATTACAACAGGTTTGAAATATGCGATCATTTCTAAGGCTGACATTCCGTGTTTATTGTTGCAACGGATAGCAAAGGTTTCCAGCTTTTGTAAAGTTGTGAATTCAGAATATCTAGCAATATGGCTAAACTCATTATTCTTTGTAGGCAATATTGATCCGGGTAGAAGTAACGGTGTTCCCCATATTTCAACAACACAAGTGGCTAATATGTGCTTTGCTTTACCACCCACGGCCGAACAATGGCGTATCGTTGCCAAAGTCGATGAGCTCATAGCAATCTGTGACCAACTAAAATCTCAAATCATTTCAGCTAATCAATTACAGCAGAAACTAGCTGATGTAATGACACAAGGTGCTGATTGTTGAATAGGTTTCGTAGTTAATATACTAAGTAGTAAATATAATCTATATTTGGTAATAAGGAAATAAATGGCATATCCAATTGAAAGAAAACTGGTTATAGCGGTGGCCTCAAGTGCCCTTTTTGACCTGTCAGAGTCGCATGATGTGTTTGTTAAAAACGGCCCAAAAGCATACAAAGAATTTCAGGAAGCCAATTTGAATAAAGTACTCAATAAGGGAGTCGCATTTCCTTTCATTCGCCGTTTCTTAAATATCAACAAACGTTTTCCAAAACAGATGCCAGTAGAAGTCGTTCTTTTATCTCGTAACTCTGCAATTACTGGAAAAAGAGTCTTCAGGTCAATCGCTCATTATGAGCTAGACATTTCACGAGCTGCATTTATGGAGGGTAATTCTCCCTATGAATATATTCCAGCTTTTAATGCCTCACTGTTCCTTTCAGCAAATGAGGAAGACGTAAAAAGAGCTATTAAAAGTGGATACCCTGCTGGTACAGTATTGCCAAGTAAGGTTATGGATGACGAATCTGACGAAGAGCTTCGAATTGCGTTTGACTTTGATGGAGTTATTACTGATGACGAATCAGAGACCATTTTTAAAGAAGGGGGGTTACCAGAATTTCATAATTACGAAGTAGCCAACACTCATATTCCCCATAAACCTGGACCATTAGCAGACTTATTTAAGAAACTTGCCTTTATGCAAAAACTTGAAGATAGAGAGCAAGAAAATGATAGAGACTATAAACGCATTATACGAACTTCAATAGTTACAGCTAGAAATGCACCGGCGCACGAAAGAGTAATAACTACACTTGAGGACTGGGGAGTCAGTGCAAATGAGGTTTTCTTTTTGGGTGGCTTGAAAAAAGAAAGAATATTATCAAAATTAAAGCCTCATATGTTTTTCGATGACCAAAGAAGCCATCTTGAATCTGAAGCCGGTGATATACCCATGGTGCATATTCCTTTTGGGATAGCTAATCAATCAAGTACTTTTAACTTGTTTGATGCTTCCTAACTAGGCAAATTCAAAAGAAAGAGGGATGGTGGTAAACTATTAAATAAATTCATGGTTAAATCTCCATTCCACCTAATAACAAACCTAACACATCAACAAAGGCTGTAAACTCCGGTGTCCTGTCGCAATTAAAAATCATATCGTCATCTTTTGTGCCCGGATAGGCATTATCACCATAGGTTTTTATTCTTTTATTACCATAATTAATCTTCAACTCCCACTGGGTTCCGTCACAAACTCCAGGAGTAAAATAGTCGGGGTCCCACGCCCAAGCATTAATAGAATTAAGCACCGTTTTAAAATCTATCCATTGCTGCACAGTGGGTAAAATTTCTTTGGCATCGGCCTTATCTGAGGGTAACGGTGCATGAGAACGATAATACATCAATTGACCATTAATCAGTTTAATGTAAAGACTTCCTTGAGAAAAACCGCCTATTGAGAATTCCAGCGTTAATGGCCTTACTCTTCCAAGGTCGGGTAATTTAAGATCCTTTATAGGATCCCAATATTGACCAAATTCATGTTCACAATCCAGACAATACCACTTGGCCGACTCATCAGTTACACAGCACCCGCCTAACACAAGCTTACCTGCTTCACATTTATCTAACGTTTCCATTGTTGGCTCACCGTATTGAATCGGCACAATCTTTTTACTTTGGCATTTTGGACAGGGAGTACGTTTTGATGACATAGATGATTTATTCCGTTTTTTGGTTAAATAACTTCATGTTATTTAAACATCACTCAATAACAAAAGCAGAACCGCACTGGCCTTGTTATCTCGCTAAAATTCCTAATGAAGCTTGCTAGTATTTTAATCATTTGCATTCAGCTTCACTATCCCTGCTAATATTTAAAAACAAGCAAAAGCACGTTGGCCACTAGGCAATTCGCCCTTCCCTTGTCAGGGTCAGGCATCAATCAGCGTTGATTACTTTTATATGTCGCCATGACTTAATGTTACCGGTATAAAGCCAGTTTCATTTCAAATCCCCATACAATAGTCTGAAGCAATAAAATCAGAGCTGACTAAAAGCAGTATGATATCCGCCTGGCGTAACTCATTATCTATAACTCGATGTTCAAGTTTTTGGCAGCCTAATTCATAGGAGCTCATCCAGCACTTCGGTATTTTAAAGAAGCTGTTGGCTCTAGTCGCCCTAAATCTCTCCCACTCATATGCTTACCAGAGGGTATTAGCTGAAAAACATCGTCAACCAGTGTCGCTAATTGATTAAGCTTATCCGCAGGATT
>CAIQNQ010000191.1 GCA_903873165.1 uncultured Methylococcaceae bacterium
AGTACCATTTACATCAATAATGACAGCACCATCTGCTTGACGGGCAATCTCACCAGTTTCTAATGTAACAAGATTGTCACCGTACTGAAATTCTTTCCTAATAGGATTCACTATAGGTTTCCTTAGTGTTAAGGTTATTTATGGGCTTATATTAGGTTTGTTTAACTTTCCTAACTAACAGCTGTGGCGGTTGGCTAAAACTAGCCGAGGTATTTCGAAAGCTTGAACAAATAAACCGTGAATAATTAATAGATAAATTTTTTAATATTACGATTAATTAAACACAGCTTATGCTGTTCAACGAATCTTTACTTACGCAAACCTAAGCTCTCAATTAATGAACGATAACGATCGCTGTCTTTATTTTTCAAGTAATCAAGTAATTTACGACGTTGATTAACCATACGTAACAAACCACGACGTGAATGATTATCTTTTTTATGAGCTGCAAAATGCGGTGTTAAATGTAAAATATGGGCGGTTAACAAAGCAACTTGTACTTCTGGTGAACCTGTATCAGCCTCTGATTGTCTATATTTTTCTACGACTGCTTTTTTTTGTTCTGCTGTAAATGGCATTTATAATCCCTAAGATTAAATTAAAATTAAAGTTGCTAAGGCAACTTTTCGATAAACTGATTTCCACGTTAGGGTGTAGAAATCAATATTTTTTGGTAATGTCTTAAAATCAGTCACTACACATTATTCATATTAAACAGTTTCTTCGGCACTATTCTACCATCTAATGCCATTTCTCCCAAGCCTAAAAAAGTATCATCTTGATACATTCTAACTATCTTAGGTTCAATAATGCCTTGAAAATTTGGTAGAGATTCAAATTGTATTGATTGTCCATAGTTTATAGATATGCTTTGTTCTACCGATAACATAACTTGTTGATATGATTCTAAAGGCTTGTCCACTTTTATTAACTCATGATGTAACGATTCTTCTGTCATCTCTGACAATTGCTCAATCGTCTTGGCTTGCTGAATGTCAAACTGACCCGCTGCAACTCGTCTCAAAGCAGTCACTGTTCCACCACACCCCAAATCATGACCAATATCCTCAGCTAGTGATCTAATATAAGTCCCTTTAGAACAAAAGACTTCTAAACTTAATTGGTTTGGCGTGTCAGATTGGGCATCCTGGAAACTTAATAAAGCTAATTCATGGATAGTTATTCGCCTAGCTTTTCTATCAACTGTTTGACCCTCTCGAGCCAACTCATACAGTTTTTTTCCATTATGCTTTAAAGCAGAATACATGGGCGGAACCTGGTCGATTTCACCTTTAAACTTTTCCAAACAAAACATAATGTCATCTAAAGACAAGTCGGACACCGGTTTAGTCGAAATAACCTGACCCTCTGCATCACCCGTATCGGTCATAATGCCAAGCTGGACAATCACCTGATAGCGTTTATCTTCATCGAGCATTAAAGCTGAAACCTTAGTAGCCTCACCAAAACATAACGGTAACAAACCTGTCGCTAAGGGATCAAGACTACCCGTATGCCCAGCCTTATTTGCATTAAATAAACGCCTAACCTCTTGTAATGCTTTATTTGATGAAACACCTAATCGCTTGTCTAGCAATATAATGCCATGCACATTTAAGCCAGATTTGCGCTTACCCATATCAAAAACTAATCTAAATTATGCTTCACAACATCACTTAACAATTCAGCCACCCGCATCCCCGTATCAAATGAATCATCATAATGAAAGCGTAACTCCGAAATATGTCTTAAGCGCATTCGTTTCGCTAATTGATGCCGAATAACAGGTGCCATTTCGTTTAACAACTTAACATTCGCCCGCTTTCCATCATCATCAACATTTAATACCGTCACATAAACCTTCGCAACGGCAAGATCCCTTGTAACGACAACTTCATTAATGGTCACAAAACCTAAGCGGCGATCATCAATATCTCTTTGAAATATTAACGAAAGCTCTTTCTGCATTTGTGAAGAAACTCTCGCATTCCGACCAAATTCTTGCGCCATTAGACTACAGTTCCCGCTTAATTTCTATACGTTCAAATACTTCGATTTGATCGCCGGGCTTAACATCATTGTAATTTTTCACGCCGATACCACATTCCATGCCCATTTTAACTTCTGCAGCATCATCTTTAAAGCGACGCAATGATTCCAACTGACCTTCAAAAATAACCACGTTTTCGCGTAACACACGAATAGGTAAATTTCTTTTAACGTAACCGTCAACAACCATACACCCAGCAATGGCACCAAATTTTGGCGATTTAAAGACATCTCTAACTTCAGCAAGACCTACAATTTGTTCTTTGATTTCTGGAGCCAACATACCACTAATGGCTTTTTTGACTTCATCTATCGCATCATAAATTACGCTGTAATAATGAAGATCGATGTTCTTTTCTTCAATTAACTTTCTAGCAGTAGCATCTGCTCTGACATTAAAGCCGATTAAAATTGCGCCTGAAGCAAGGGCAAGGTTTGCATCACCTTCATTAATACCACCCACACCACCAAAGACAACTTTAACTTCTACTTCTTCATTAGATAAACCAACAAGCGATCCACGTAGAGCTTCTAAACTACCCTGTACGTCGGTCTTAATAACTAGATTAACACTTGCCAACTCACCGCTAGTCATTCTAGAGAACACTTCATCTAATTTAGACGCTTGTTGCGCGGCATGTTTAGTGAATTTTTTACGGTCTTCACGATGCTTCGCTAAATCTTTAGCTATTCTTTCATTTTGAACGACAAGGAACTCATCACCAGCATTAGGTGTACCTGATAGACCTAAAATTTCTACAGGAACACAAGGACCCGCTTCTTTAATAGCCTTACCATTCTCATTGAACATGGCACGAACACGCCCAAACTCTTGACCACACAAAACCATTTGACCATTTTCTAAGGTACCTTTTTGAATCATTACTGTCGCAACCGCACCTCGACCTTTATCTAGCCTAGATTCAATGACTAAACCAGAAGCAGCCCCTTCAATTGGTGCTGTTAATTCAAGAATTTCAGTTTGAACGATAAGCGCTTCAATTAAATCATCAATCCCTTCACCGGTTTTTGCTGAAATCTTTAAAAATTGAACATCACCGCCCCATTCTTCAGCAATGACATCGATAACCGATAATTCTTGCATCACTTTTTCGGGATTTGCATCCGGTTTATCAATTTTATTGATCGCCACAATAATAGGTACGTTTGCAGCTTTAGCGTGCTCAACCGCCTCTTTAGTTTGTGGCATTACCCCGTCATCAGCAGCAACCACTACGATAACAACATCTGTAATATCAGCACCTCGAGCACGCATAGCAGTAAATGCAGCGTGACCGGGGGTATCTAAGAATGTTACAGATCCGTGATCAGTTTTAACTTGATAAGCCCCAATGTGCTGGGTAATACCACCCGCCTCACCTGCTGCAACCCGAGTTTTACGAATATAATCAAGTAGAGAAGTTTTACCATGATCAACGTGCCCCATAATTGTAACAATAGGTGCACGAGGCAATTCAACGCGGTTATCTTCTTCTTGTGCTTCAGCTAACATTTCTTGCTCAAGATCATCATCGCTTTGCATGATTGCTTTGTGACCCATTTCCTCAACGAGGATCGCCGCAGTATCTTGATCAATACTTTGATTAATGGTTGCCATGATACCTAACTTCATGAGATGTTTGATCACTAAAGCAGCCTTAACACTCATTTTTTGCGCTAGATCTGAAACTATAATCATTTCAGGTATAGTCACATCTTTTACAATGGGCGCAACCGGCATTTCAAATTGATGTTTACCATCCGATTGAATATTATTACGCGCAGGTTGCTTACCTTTTTTCTTACCGCGTTTATTATCTTTACCAGAACTGCGCTCACCGTCTTCCTGGTTTTTTCGATGCAAGGTTTCTTGTTTTGCGGCCGCTTGCTGCCTAACCTTATCAGCATTCTTTCTGATAGATTCTTCTAAGCGCTGTTCTTTTTCTAATTGTTTTTTTCTTGCGTCTTCAACTTCTTTTGATTTGCTTGATTTCTCTTGTTTATTTTTCTTTTCTTCTTTTACTTTAAGTGCGTCAAACTTAGCTTCATTTACCACTAAGTCAACTGGCTCTATTTCTAAATCATCATCTGAACCAGCCAAATTAAGCGGTTCAATAACCTCATTTTCTTCAACTGCTACTGCGACTGCCGCCTCTACTTTTTCTAATGATGCTTCGATTGTTTCAGCAACTTTAACTGCTTCGACCGGCTCAGCAACCACCACCTCAGGACTAACAACCTCAATTTTTTCAGCAACTACTTCAACAGTTACTGGTTTTTCAATTTTCTCTTCAACTTCAACTTCAACTTTAACCTCAACTGACGGAGTCTGAATTTTTTTAGCTTCAATTTCTTCAGTTTCAGGACGTTTTATATAAGTTTTCTTTTTACGCACTTCAACACTGATTGTTTTTGTTGTTGTACCTGGAACAGATGCCTGCTTCATTTCGGTTACTTTTCTACGCTCTAAAGTAACCCTTTTTGGAGAATTACCTGTATCAGCGTCTTTTCCATGCCGCTTACGAAGATGTGCTAACAACTGCATTTTTTCGTCTTCAGTAATTAAATCCTCAGGCGTACTTGCTGACAAGCCCGCTTCCTTCAACTGCTCTAACAGTTTTTCTAAAGGAATCTTTACTATCTCGGCTAATTGCCGTACTGTTTTATCACTCATCTTATACCCCTTAATTACTCGTCATGTGCCTTAAGCAAACCAAGGCTCACGCGCCTTCATAATTAATTTTGCCGCCCGCTTTTCATCAATACTCAAAAGACCAACTAAGTCATCAACAGCTTGCTCAGCTAAATCTTCCATCGTAATAATACCCTGGCCTGCCAACTCATAAGCCAAATCTGAATCCATACCTTCCATCTCAAGTAAATCTTGAGCTGGCTCAACTGAATCAATTTTTTCCTCAAAGGCAATTGCACTGATCAATAAAGCATCTTTAGCACGACTTCTTAATTCGCTCACTAAATCTTCATCGAAACCTTCAATGTCCAACATTTCACTAACGGGGACATAAGCAATTTCTTCTACAGTGTTAAAACCTTCTTCAGCTAGAATTAAAGCAATATCGTCATCCACATCAAGTTGATCTATGAATAATTGTTTAATTTTACCGACTTCCGCTTCAGCACTTAACTCAGCTTTTGATGCATCAAGAACATTAAGTTCCCAGCCGGTTAATTGACTCGCTAAACGCACGTTTTGTCCACCACGCCCAATTGCCTGCGATAAATTTTCGGAACTAACTGCTAAATCCATACTGTGTTTATCTTCATCTACCACGATAGACTGAATTTCAGCGGGTAACATCGCATTAATAACATATTGAGCTTCACTAGGATTCCACAGAATTATATCAACGCGCTCACCAGCCAATTCATTAGTAACCGATTGAACCCTTGATCCTCTCATTCCCACACACGCACCCACAGGATCAAGTCGAGGATCATTACTCCTAACGGCTAATTTAGCCCTAGAACCAGGATCACGAGCAGCACCAACAATTGAAATTAAACCTTCCCCGACTTCTGGGACTTCTAATTTAAATAGAGAAATTAATAACTCAGGATCAGTTCGACTGACAAACAATTGTGGACCACGCAGCTCTGACCTAACATCTTTCAAATAGCCTCTAATACGGTCGCCAATACGAATAGCTTCACGGGGAATCATATCTTCTTTAGCAATATACGCCTCAACATGACCACCTAAATCTAAATAGACACTGCCTTTTTCGATACGCTTAACGATACCTGTAATCAATTCACCAATACGATCATTATAAGCATGCACAATTTTAAGTCGCTCAGCTTCTCTCACTTTATGGATGATAACTTGCTTAGCCGTTTGAGCCGCTATACGCCCAAAATCAACCGAGTCAATTTCCTCTTCAACCAACTCACCCACATTGATATCAGGATTTTCAAGTCTAGCAACTTCTAACAAAACTTGCGTAGTTGGCTGCTCAACATCACCATCGCATTCTGGATTAGCGTCAACAACGTCCCATTGTCTATAGGTAACGTAATCACCGGTTTTTCTATCTATAGCAACGCGTACTTTAATGACATTGGCATGTCTTTTAATGGTCGCTGCTTCAAGTGCAGATTCTATGGCCTGAAAGATAATTTCCTTTTCAATTTCCCTTTCATTCGAGAAAACTTCCGCTACTAACAAAATTTCTTTATTTGCCATCTCGGCCTCCTTTTTCAATTACGTACACTGGCACCAAGCGCGCTTTACTCATGGCATCAAATGGCACCTCATAAATCTGCTCACCTTCTTCAAGGCTAATGATATCGTCAATTACTTTTACAATGCGCCCCGTAATCTTTCGTCTACCGTTAATTGTTTTAAACAGATTAACTAAAACAGTGCTATCAATGTAGCGTTCAAATTGACTCACTTTAAAAAATGGTCGGTCAGCACCAGGAGATGAAACCTCTAACTGATAATTTCCTTGTATGGGGTCCTCAACATCCAAAACCCCACTCACTTGATGACTTACTTTTGTACAATCATCAACTAAAATGCCATTTTCACTGTCTATATAGATTCTAAGTAAACCATGCTTTGGATGTGGATTATAATCAATACCCACACATTCATAACCTAACCCTTCTACAATGGGTTCAATTAAGCTAAGCAAATGCTCTGGAGCCTGCTTCATGGTTTCCTCACTGAATTTTTACACAAAAAAAAAGAGCCTACGGCTCTTCCATTAACAATCTAATTTTAAGCCCCAACTCACCGAAGCCCAGAAAATAAAAAACCCCATTAAGGGGTCTTCAATTATGGTAGCGGGGGCAGGATTTGAACCTACGACCTTCGGGTTATGAGCCCGACGAGCTACCAAGCTGCTCCACCCCGCGATTGATTCAACACATTATAAAGACTTATTGAAATTAATCAAGAGTTTTATTACGATTTCGTAACAATTGCCCCACTTAATAATACGCAAGGCAATTATTACCCATTAAAAACAACCTAGATTAGGCTAATAGTTTCAGCTCTATTGACAATATCAATAGAGATCTTACCTTCTTGTGCTAACCAGCCAATTGCTCTTTGAAAATACTTTTCTTCAACACTAATCTCTTTAGCCAACCTAGAAACACTGATCGGCCCATTCTTATCTAGAAATCGCCAAATATCACCCGCTATATTACCTACTTTCTCAGACATATTATCACCTTAAAGTTATTGATCAATTAAACATTTCATACATTAAAATAGCCTATTGATTCAGGACTATAATACCCAATCTCACTAATAATTGCCGATTCTTTAAGCTAAACATTGTAATTTAGTATACAAACTTAAAGTATCTCAATTGCTTTATCCAATTCAAAAGCACTGTGTAATGCCCTTACAGCAAGCTCCAAGTACTTTTCATCAACAACCACTGAAATTTTTATTTCTGATGTGGCAATCATACGAATATTAATGCCTTCAGCGGCTAATGTCTTAAACATGGTACTAGCAATACCCGCATGAGAACGCATACCCACCCCGACAATAGAAACCTTCACTATAGTGTCATCGCCGGTTACTTTTCTAGCACCTAATTCTGCGCTAGTGAGTTCTAAAATTGCCTTGGCACGAATATACTCATTTCGATGCACTGTAAAGGTAAAATCAGTCGTAGCATCATCAGCAATATTTTGCACAATCATATCGACTTCAATATTTGCATCAGCAATTGGGCCTAAAATTTTGTGCGCAACACCTGGTACATCAGGTACACCCGTAATAGTTAATTTAGCCTCGTCTCTATTAAAAGCAATCCCCGAAATTAAAGCACTTTCCATTTGTGAATCCTCGTATGTGATAAGCGTACCACACCCTTCTTGAAATGATGATAAAACCCGTAAAGCAACGTTATATTTTCCTGCAAACTCTACCGACCTAATTTGTAATACTTTTGAACCTAAACTGGCCATTTCTAGCATTTCTTCAAAAGTGATATGATCAAGTCTTCGCGCTTTAGGTTCTACTCTTGGATCAGTGGTGTATACACCATCAACATCCGTATAAATATGGCACTCATCGGCCTTTAAAGCCGCCGCTAAAGCAACAGCTGATGTATCAGAACCACCACGACCTAAAGTGGTAATATTCCCAATCTCATCAACGCCTTGAAAACCAGCAACCACAACCACTTTACCAGCGGCAAGATCTGCACGCATTTTAGTGTCATCAATTTCTCGAATCCTAGCTTTAGTGTACACACTATCCGTTAAAATTCGTACTTGACCACCGGTATATGAAGTTGCATCACAACCTAATTGATGCAAAGCCATACTCAATAATGCGATGGTAACTTGCTCGCCAGTAGAAATTAAAACATCTAATTCTCTAGCTGTTGGTTGCGACTGCATTTGTTTTGCTAAATCAATTAGACGATTTGTTTCTCCACTCATTGCAGATAATACAACCACTATTTGATCACCCAAATCCTGGGCTTTTTTTACTTTTTCAGCGACTGATTTGATTCTTTCAACAGAACCCACCGAAGTGCCGCCAAATTTATATACATATAATGCCATTCAATTAAACCTGTCTTTATCCGCCCAATTGGCCATTAACCCACGCAGGAACTGCCGCTAATGCCTCAGCTAATCCCGCAGGATTATTTCCCCCAGCCATCGCCAAATCAGGCTTACCACCACCTTTTCCACCGACTTGAGTTGCCACAAAGTTAACCAACTCACCGGCTTTTATCTGACCAACCGCATCTTTAGAAACCACGGCAATCAAACTCACCTTTTCCCCTTCCACTACCGCTAAAACCAATGCGCAACGACCTAATTTATTTTTTAATTGATCAGCCAAGTCTCGCAAAGCTTTACTATCGACACCTTCTAACTTAACCGCTAATACTTTTAAATCGGCAATATCGACTACTTGAGCCAGTAATTGATCACCCGCAGAACTAGCTAATTTTGAATTAAGCCTATCGATTTGTTTTTCTAACGTTCGGGTCTTTTCTAACAACTGTTCAACTTTTTCTGGCACTTTATCGGCCGCACTTTTTA
Organism: uncultured Methylococcaceae bacterium; assembly: GCA_903873165.1. Taxonomy (GTDB): domain Bacteria; phylum Pseudomonadota; class Gammaproteobacteria; order Methylococcales; family Methylomonadaceae; genus Methylobacter_C. The sequence goes on from CAIQNQ010000191.1 coordinate 9,097, forward strand.
GTAATCCAGATACCGCCGCTAACGCATTATCACGCTCAACAATCCAGTCAACTGCAGTAGCACCTGTGACTGCCTCAATTCGTCTTACACCCGCAGCAACCCCTGTTTCACTGACGATTTTAAAGATACCAATATCTCCAGAACGCTCGACATGGGTACCTCCGCACAATTCAGTCGAGAAATCACCGATCTTTAATACTCTTACTTCACTACCATATTTTTCACCAAATAAAGCCATAGCACCCGCTTGCACAGCCTCATCCTTAGCCATTATTTGTGCCGAAACTGAGTTATTTAAGCGAATTTGAGCATTAACCAATTTTTCGATTGTGATAATTTCTGCAGATGTTACCGGTTCAAAATGAGAGAAATCAAAACGTAAGCGCTCTGTGTTCACTAAAGAACCTTTTTGACTGACATGCTCACCTAATACTTGGCGCAATACTGCATGTAATAAATGTGTCGCAGAATGATTCAATTCAGTGGCTTTTCTAGCCACTTGATTAACTAAAGCTTCGCAGACATCATTCACAGTTAAGGAACCTTGCGACACCTTTCCTTTATGCAAGAATAAATCACCGCCTTGTTTCTGAGTATCAGTCACATCAAAGACAGAGCCACTTCCTATAATTTGACCGCTATCACCGATTTGACCACCAGACTCTGCATAAAAAGGCGTTTTATCTAAAACTATCAAGCCTTCCTCACCAGCACTTAAACTAGAAACCGATTGCCCTTCTTTATATAGAGCAACGATATGTGCTTGATCAACTAAATGCTCATAACCCGTAAACTCAGTTTGAGAATCTAACTTTATATCTTGGGTATGTTCATTATTAAAACTACTAGCTGAACGCGCTCTATCACGTTGCGCAGTCATGGCCACTTCAAAACCAGCGTGATCCACTGTTAAATTATTTTCACGCGCAAAATCAGCGGTTAAATCTACAGGAAAACCATAAGTATCATACAATTGAAAAACCGTTTCACCAGGAATCACTGTGCCATCTAATTTTGCAACACAGGCCTCCAGAATCTTCATCCCTTGACCTAAGGTTTCAGCGAATCGTTCCTCTTCTTTTTTTAATATTTTTTCAACTTGAGCCTGGGCCGCTTTTAATTCAGGAAAAGCGTCTCCCATTTCCCCTGCCAAAGGCGCAACTAACTTATAAAAAAACACATCTTGAATACCTAAACGATAGCCATGACGAATGGCACGACGAATAATGCGGCGTAAAACATATCCTCTACCCTCATTTGAAGGTAACACGCCATCCGCTACTAAAAAAGCACAAGATCGGATGTGATCCGCTATTACTCTTAAAGAACTTTTCGTTAAATCGGTAGTTCCTACAATGTCAGCCGCTGCTCTTAAAATAGGCTGAAATAAATCAATTTCATAATTATTGTGTACATGCTGAAGCACCGCGCTAATCCGCTCCAAACCCATACCCGTATCAACCGAAGGCCTTGGTAACGGTGTTAAAGTCCCATCAGCCGCACGATCATATTGCATGAACACCAAATTCCATACTTCAATATAACGATCACCATCTTCATCTGGAGAACCTGGAGGCCCACCAGCAATATCTGCACCATGATCATAAAATATTTCAGAACAAGGGCCACAAGGTCCTACATCGCCCATAGACCAAAAATTATCTTTTGCACCAATCCTTGATAATCTATCGGCAGGGACACCAATTTCTTGCAACCAAATATTTTCTGCTTCTGAATCTTCTTCAAAAACAGTGACCCACAATTTATTTGCTGGAATTTCTAGTTCTTTCGTTAAAAAATCCCACGCATAATGAATGGCATCCTTTTTAAAATAATCTCCAAAACTAAAGTTACCCAACATCTCAAAGAAAGTATGATGTCTTGCCGTATAACCTACATTCTCTAAATCGTTATGCTTGCCACCTGCCCTAACACAACGCTGCGTGGTCACCGCTTTATTAAACTCACGCACTTCCCGACCAGTAAAAACATCTTTAAACTGAACCATACCTGCATTGGTAAATAACAAAGTCGGATCGTTGCCGGGAATTAGTGAACTTGAGGGTTCGATGGAATGTCCGCGTTGATGAAAGAATTCTAAGAAAGAGGTGCGCAATTCTGCGCTAGTCATATTTTTCATGGTAACTAAGTAATTTTTAAAAGGGTATTAACTAGACACCCTAGAATTTAATATTTAACTGCTCAAACAAGGTGCTTATTATAGTGTTGGGAAATCCACGTTGCATTAAAAAACGACTCCGTTTTGCCCATTCATTGCGATCTAGACAAGCTTGATCGTCATATTTCTTTAGATAAACTTTTTCGGCTAAATCTAGCCAACTCCCTACGGTACTTAAAACAATAGGCCCTAAGTCAAACTGCTTAATGCCCTGTTTTTTTAATTCGAAATTGATGTAAATTGAACCATAGCCTTTCAGTATCCGGTATCTGGCGTAACTCTCAGCAAATCTACAATCACTTTGCCAACCATCTTGAGCCAAAATTTCAATAACGTGTATAGAAGTATCTCGATCAAAACCTCTGGCTAACACTTTATTTAATAAATCTTTTTTACTGTGTTCCCTAATAGCCAATAACTTTATACACACTTGCTTGATAGCCAACATTTGACTATCAAGCAATATCATATTACCCGCCAACATCTATGTTCAAAAATAATCTTAATCTAACTCAATTTCTGTAATATCAACATGTTCCACAATCGGGTGTAATTTACTAAAAGCTTCTTCTCTGATTTTTTTTTCTATTTCTTTGGCTTTCTCAGGATGTTCTCTCAAAAAGTTTTTAACGTTTTCCTTTCCTTGGCCGATTTTTTCTTCGTTATAACTGTACCATGAACCCGATTTATTGATAAACCCGTATGTCACACCTAGATCAACAATTTCACCCAAAAAGGAAATCCCTTCGCCATATAAAATTTCAAACTCGGCTTGTTTAAAAGGTGGGGCTACTTTATTTTTAACCACTTTTACACGAGTCTCATTACCAATAATCTCATCGCCCTTTTTTACAGAACCTATACGACGAATATCTAAGCGCACAGAAGCATAAAATTTTAAAGCATTACCACCCGTTGTGGTTTCTGGACTACCAAACATCACCCCAATTTTCATTCTAATCTGGTTAATAAAAATAACCAAGGTATTTGAGCGCTTAATATTACCCGTTAATTTTCTTAACGCCTGTGACATCAATCGGGCTTGCAACCCCATGTGGGAATCACCCATATCCCCTTCGATCTCTGCTTTAGGCGTTAATGCGGCAACAGAATCCACGACGACAATATCAACTGCACCAGAACGCACCAACATATCGGTAATTTCTAAAGCCTGCTCTCCGGTATCCGGTTGTGAAACCAATAACTCATCGACATTAACACCAATTTTTTCGGCATAACCTGGATCCAAAGCGTGCTCAGCATCAACAAAGGCTGCAGTACCACCTAGTTTTTGTATCTCAGCAATCACTTGCAATGTTAAGGTTGTTTTACCAGAAGATTCTGGACCATATATTTCAACAACCCGCCCTCTAGGCAAACCACCACACCCTAAGGCAATATCTAATCCCAAAGAACCTGTCGAAACCACCTCAATATCACGAGAAGCCGCTACATCACCCATGCGCATAACAGAGCCTTTACCAAACTGCTTCTCTATTTGCATCAATGCAGCGCCTAACGCTTTCTTTTTATTCTCATCCATTATAAATACCTTGAGGGTTTAAAATTACTTATTAATTGTCTCATATAATTATTATCACATAGACCTATAGCTTCGGGTAGTGAGATTTGGAAGCTAAGCACACAGTAACACACTATTGCAAAACAGCAACTGATTATAAACCGTTAGCTTTAGTTCTAGCTTCATTAGCACCGTCGATATTACCCTGCACCTCTCGTGACTTAGCGATTAATAGCCAACTATGCTTTTTAATAGCTATATCGTTTGAAGCCAATAATGCCGCTTTTTTAGCTAAATCTTCAGCTTCTCTAGGCTTAGAAGCTTTCAACTTTAATAAGGCTAACTTGTAATACAAGGTTGCATTACGTGGCTCTATTCTGATGGCTCTCTCTATAATAGTGGAAGCAGCCTCAACATTACCCGATTGACTTTTTTGATTCGCAGAAGAAGCTAAGGCACTTACTGCCGGAGAAAGTGCTGCAAAAGTTTCTAAAGGTTGAAAGGGGGGAATCACTGGAGCCGCAGGTACTTCTTGTGGCTGCTCGACAACCACCTGTCCGTTCACATTATCAATCACAACGGGAGCGGCAGGTGTTTCAGGCGGTTGAGTCTGAGTTTGCTGATTAGCTAAAGCATTTTGCTCGGTTACTGCCGCTTGTTGCTCAAGTGTTAATGGTTCAGGTGCTAACTCCTCAATTTTGGGTCCTGAAGCAGCACTATCACCCAAGGGTTTAACTTCGACAATTTCTGGAACTACGGGAGCCACAATCTTTGGCTCTTCAACCTTAGGCTCAATAATTTTTGCCTTAGGTTTCCTAGTTTTTTTTGTTTTTAGCGGGACAGGCGTTTTATTCTGAATGATTACACCACTACTATAGACAGGTGCTGGCTCTTGTGAACCAGAAAATACCGCACAACCAACCAACAACGTAGTAACTGCACAAAGCAGAATAAATCTTATCATTTGCATATTTAGAATCTATAGAAAAAGAACATTCAAGCCAATCCTGATAAAAGACGTCCTTTAGAAAGGGATATCATCATCAAAATCTTCGTAAGAAGGAGGTGGTGGCGATTGCATACCTTCAGGCGCATTATTAGGCATAGGTGGTTTCGCTTGATAAGTTGGCCTAGCACCAGCTGGACTTGGACTGGCCGCTTGATCTGAACCAAAATTTGCCGTACCTCCTGTGCGACTATCTAACATCTGCATTTCAGTCGCAATAATCTCAGTCGTATAACGATCTTGCCCATCTTGACCTTGCCATTTACGGGTTTGCAAGCGCCCCTCGACATAAACCTGCCCACCTTTTTTAAGATATTCTCCGGCTATCTCAGCTAAACGATTGAAAAACACTACCCGATGCCATTCAGTAGTTTCTTTTCTTTCACCCGCTTTATCTTTCCAACGAAAATTTGTCGCTAAGGTAATATTGGCAACCGCGCCTCCTGCTGGCATATATCGAACTTCTGGATCAGCACCCAATCTACCAATTAATGTAACCTTATTCAGCATGTAAGCTCCTTAATGTAACAACGAAGAAAAAGTCTATACTTTCTAATACGCATATCTTACACAATCAGATAGCTTATATTTGAAAATATTGTGGTATTGAAGTGCAAATATACACCTTAAATCTTAAGCAATAATACTAAGAGTCAATTAGAATAGCTTAACTTAAAGCTAAACGATGACTTAAAAGGATAATCAAGTTTTGAATAGTGTTGAAGAATTGGCTAAAGCTAAACAATATTTGCGAGACTTAACAGGTGGTGGTCTGTTACTTGCGGAAAGTCGCCTTGTTGCCGAAACGCTATTATATCCAAGACCCGAAGCCGAATGGAATCGATTATTTACTGATGAGAATATCCTTAAGAAAAACTCCGCTCATACCTCCATTCGTTACGCCAGAGCTATAAAGCGGCGCTTAGAACCACTGGGTATTGAGTTTAAGCAAGCGGTCATACACGCCCCAGATTCAGAGTATAAACAATTATTAATGCTCGCCTTTATTATCCATACCCCTGTTATTGCCGATTTTATGCAAGCGGTGGTTGCAGAAACCAAACGGGTTTACAAGCCTACTTTAGCCCTAGATGCATGGGATACATTTATACAAGAACGCGCTCTCACACTGACTGGATTAAATAAATTATCGGACGCTACTTTACATAAAAGTGGCACTAATGTGATTCGCTCCTTGGTAGAATCGGGATACTTGGACAACAATAGACAGCGTCAATTACAACCTGTTTATCTTTTACCCCAGACATACGTCTGGTTAAAACAATTGAATAGACTTGATCTTGAAGCCGTCATGGAATGCACCCTATGAAAGTGTTACAGAATAGACTCGATTTAATCTTAGAACGAATCGAAAATCCGCGTTTCTTAAATAACGATGGTTTAGGTAATGAAATAGGCTTCTGGATCTTTGATTATCCCGCCAAATATGAATTGGTGGTTAGGGATTATCTAACACACCTCACAGAA
>CAIQNQ010000192.1 GCA_903873165.1 uncultured Methylococcaceae bacterium
AGAAAATGAGCATCACTTTCCTGAAGCCAGGAAGATGATTTAGGCTTTTTTAAATGAATTACCTACGTGATGATAAAAATAACCAAGATCAGTAATGACGACTAAATTACAGCCTTATAAAAACTATAAGCCCGTTACTTACGATTATGTAACGCAATTGCCTGAAGACTGGCAATTGTTGCCTAATATTGCGATTGAAAAAGAAACAGATGGCATCTTGAATGAGATAGTGAATTATTAATGGCTACTTTAAGTTTTAATACATTAAAAAAAACAGATGTTACTTGGCTACCACTCATTCCCGAACACTGGGAGTTAATTAAAGTCCGGCATTTATTCAAAGAAAGCACAAAAAAAGGTTTTCCAAATGAGCCTTTGTTAGTCGCGTCACAAAAGCACGGTGTTGTGTCAAAAGATGCTTATGGCAAGAGAACGGTAGAGGCGACAAAAGATTTACATAATCTGAAGCTTGTTGAAGTCGGTGATTATGTAATCAGTTTAAGAAGTTTTCAAGGCGGCATAGAGCTGGCGTATGAGCGGGGTATTATCAGTCCAGCCTATACAGTTATGAAAGAGACAAAAATAATTGATAGGCGATATTTTAAAAATCTATTCAAATCACCGCCTTTTATTTCGTTAATGACTCTTTGCGTAAAAGGAATTAGGGAAGGACAAAATATTGATTACCCAACGTTTAAAAATGAATATTTACCTTTTCCACCTATCGGAGAGCAAAAAGCGATTGCTGAATATCTGGATAAAAAGAATAACGAAATAGACAAGTTTATTCGCAATAAGGAAAAGTTGATTGAGTTGTTGGGGGAAGAAAGAAAAGCGAAGCTTTTTAATGCAGTAACTAAAGGGATAAATGTAATTGATGGTTATAAGTCGAGTAGTATAAATTGGCTTCCAGTGATTCCAGGTAAATGGAATGTAAAAAGATTAAAACATACTGTAGTTAAGATCTCAGGTGGTATTACACCAAGTATGGATAATGCCAATTTCTGGGGCGGCAATGTTCCTTGGGTAACTTCTAAGGATATGAAATCAGATATAATTACAGCCTCTGAAATGGGAATTACAAAAAAAGCTTTACAACAAACGTCTATTAAAATGATTCCTGCTAACTCAATTTTATTAGTTGTACGCTCAGGGATATTGCAACATAGTCTTCCCGCCAGTTTGAATGGCATTCCAATTACTATCAACCAAGATTTAAAGGCGATCACAGTGAATAAAAAGCTTTTTTTACCTGCCTATTTCAGGATGCTTTTAAAGGGTATAGAAGCAAATATATTACATGAATGTAGAAAAGCTGTTGCAACTGTTGAAAGCATTGAAATGAGTGACTTTACAAATTTTTATTTACCAGTACCCCCGCTTGAAGAACAGCAAAAAATAATCGAATACATCAGTCAAATATTCAATGATATAGACCTTGCCATTTCCAATGCCCAACAAGAAATCACCGCCATCAAAGAATACCGCGAAGCCTTAATCACTGATTTAGTCACTGGCAAACGCCGTATCCCTCAATAACCTTGTGAGCATCCCATGCAATTTACCGATACGTCAGAAAGAGGTTTTCAAAAGTTTATAACCCATCACTTGGTTAATACTCAACACTATATAGAAACCACCCCGACTGACTTTAATCGTGAATTTTGCATTAACACAGAACAGCTTTTAGCCTTTATTGAAGCAACCCAAAAAGACGCCTATGAAACCATTCTTAAGAAAGGCGAACGCGCCTTTTTAGTGCGCCTGGATGCAAAAATCAAAGAACTGGGCGTCATTGAAGTCCTGAAAAAAGGCATCAAAGATTATGACAAAACTATCGATTTATTTTATCGAAAACCTGCTTCAAGCTATAACACCAAAGATGCCGAGCGGTATGCTGCCAATCTCTTTTCAGTCACACAAGAATTAAAATACTGCCCCAGTCATGAAAACCGCTTGGACTTAACTATTTTTATCAATGGCATTCCGGTCATTACCTGTGAATTAAAGAATCCTTTAAGTGGTCAAACTATACAAAACGGTATTCGTCAGTACAAAACAGACCGAGACCCAAAAGATAAACTCTTTACTTTTGCCCGATGTATGGTGCATTTTTCTGCCGACACTGAGCAAGTGTTTATGTGTTCTGAATTAAAAGGCAAAGCCTCCACCTTTATTCCTTTTAACAAAGGTTTAAACAATGGCTCTGCCATACCGCCATTTGGAGCGGGCAATCCTATCAACCCACACGGACTTAAAACGCATTATTTGTGGGATGACATTTTAACTAAAGACTCATTGGCCAATCTGGTTGATAAATTTGCGCAGGTCATTGAAGAAACCGACGAAGATACCGGCAAGAAGAAAAAGAAAATGATCTTCCCCCGTTATCATCAAATTACGTCAGTAAAGCAAATCCTAGCTCATGCTAAAGAAAACGGCATTGGTCATAAGTACTTAATTCAACATTCAGCCGGTTCTGGTAAATCAAAATCTATTGCTTGGCTTTCTCATCAATTACACGGCTTATTTGATAAGACCGGTGTACATAATCTGTTTGACTCCGTGATTGTGGTCACGGACAGAACGGTATTAGATAAACAACTGCGTGATGAGATTACCCAGTTTTCACCCACGTTAGGCATTGTCGCCGCTATTACTGGGCAAGGTAGCAGTAAAACCAGTCAGTTAAGAGACGCGATTGCCAATAAGAAAAAAGTCATTATTTGTACCGTGCAAACCTTTCCGCATTTACTGGATGAAATCCAAGAGTTGGGGTCTTTAAAGTTTGCCATCGTGATAGACGAAGCGCACAGCAGTCAAAGCGGTCAGACTTCTGCAAAAATGAATGCTGCGTTAGCCGATAAAAACGCTGATGAAGATGATGAGGACGAAGAAGAACCCACTTTAGAAGACAAAATTAATGACCTGATTGAAAGTCGCCGGATGATTAAAAATGGTTCTTATTTTGCTTTTACCGCAACCCCCAAAAATAAAACCCTGGAAACCTTTGGTGTACCTAGAAAATATATTAAAGACGGGGAAGAGAAAACGGCCTTTGATGCGTTTCATTTATATCCTATGAAACAAGCCATACAGGAAGAGTTTATTCTGGATGTGTTACAGAATTACACCACTTACAATTCCTATTACAAGCTGATAAAAGCCGTAGCAGAAAATCCCGAGTATGACACTAAGCAAGCTCAAAAGAAGTTAAAAGCTTATGTGGAGGGGCATGAGTTTGCCATTGCTGAAAAATCAAAAATAATGCTGGATCATTTTCACCGTGAGGTGAGGCACCTTATTGATGGTCAGGCTAAAGCGATGATCATCACAAAAAGTATTACGGCGGCAATTAAATATAAACAGGCGTTTGATGCGTATCTAAAAGAAATAAACTCACCCTACAAAGCAATTGTGGCTTTTTCTGGTAAGAAGTCTTATCAAGGCATTGATTATGATGAGTCGGCAATGAATCTATTTATCACCGATAAAAATGATATTCCCAAGAACTTTAAAAAATACGAGTATCGGTTTTTAATTGTTGCCAATAAATATCAAACCGGCTTTGATCAGCCGTTGTTGCATACGATGTATGTGGATAAAAAATTACGCGGTGTGTTAGCCGTGCAGGCTTTATCTCGTTTGAATAGGGCCTTTAAACCTTTTAAGAAAGATACGTTTGTCTTGGACTTTTACAATGCTGCTGAAGATATAAAAGTCGCCTTTGACCCTTACTATACATCGACTATTTTAAGCGAAGAAACCAGCCCTAATAAACTTCATGACCTTGTGGATGCCTTGGAGCTTTTTGAAGTGTACAACCCAGAAGTGGTGCAAGGCTTCTTTGAAAAGTACGCTAATAATGCCGATCGGAATAACCTTGATCCGATTATTGATGCTGCTGCCCATATCTTTGAATATGATTTATCACTAGAAAAGCGCATTGATTTTAAAATTAAAGTGAAAGCTTTTTTAAGAACCTACAGTTACTTAGCCAAGTTGCTTGATTTTAATATCATTTATTGGGAACAGTTATGGTGGTATTTAAAATATCTATTACCCAAGTTAGTCATTGAGGGCGATGATGATCTGGCTGAAGGTATTATTGAAGCGATTGACATGGATAGTTATAAACCGCAAAAGCAAGGCTCTGAGGACATCACTTTAACCGATGATACTGGAATAGTAGCGCCTATTCCCGTGGGTGTAGGGGGCGGCAAGTCAGAACCCGAACTGGACACTTTGGAGAATATTATAAAAGCTTTTAACCAACGCTTTGGTGATATCGATTGGACTAATAAAGATAAGGTCAATGAAATTCTTACTCAGCATATCCCTGACGATATGAAGAAAGATGAGAAAATTATGAATACCATCATGACTTCACCTGACAAGCAGAATGCCAAAATCTCGTCGGATAAGAAACTGGAAGATTTAATGCAGCAGTATTTGTTTGATCAAACCGAGATATTCAAAAAATTCTCTGATGATAAAGATTTTCAAAGACGTTACAAAGAGTTTATTTTTGATACGCTTTGGCAGCAGGGATTGCAAGGTCAACAACAGGGCGGAAGTTTACATAATTAATTTATTAGCTTTTTTATGCCACAAGTACTAAACCTGCAGCTACAGGGTCTGTAACAGCAGCTATAGTCATTGCACCTGCAGCTATAGGGACTGTAACAGCAGGTACAGTCATTTTTCCTGCAGCTATAGGGACTGTACCTGCAGGTATCGTCCTTGTACCTGGAGGAACAGGGACTGAAGCAGGAGGTACAGTCCCTGTTCCTGCAGGTACAGGGACTATAACAGCAGGTACAGTCATTTTTCCTGCAGGTACAGGGACTGAAGCAGGAGGTACAGACATTGCACCTGCAGG
>CAIQNQ010000193.1 GCA_903873165.1 uncultured Methylococcaceae bacterium
CCTGAAAGTGCTTCTAAGGCCGCTTTAGCCATACCAATAGAACTGGCATTAAGTTCGGCAATACCATGATTAATTTTATTGCCTCGCTCCCAAATACCATAATCTGGGGTACGATAAGTACGACTAATATAATGCACTAAATTTTGGACGAAATTAACTTCATCAATGGTAAACACAATTCGCAACCCAGAGGCGGTCATTTGAGCTAACATCAATAAAAATAACGAAGTAGCATCTAATTGTAAATGCCCCCATTCGTCATCGCCCACCACGTTATTACCAGTTTTAGTGTCGTATTTAGCATGTAATGCATCAATAGGTTTTTGAGTCTGTTTAAACTTCTCAACCTTAGCAGCTTGGCGCATCATGGCTGTTAACAAGCCACGCATCAACTTAACCACACTTTGTTCTAAAACATAAGTACGATCTTTAGCTTCCTCAACACGTCTATAAGCTAAAGCCAGTCCCCATGCAGACAAAATACTATAAACGTTGTCTCGTACCCAGGCATCAGTATAGTTTCCGTGCACAGTGACCGCAGTACTCGCAGGTAACAAACCAGTTACCCAATCTTGTCTATTTAAAATAATATCTTGGACTTGTTGATAATACTTATCAAGCTTGGCAGAAGAGTCATTCAATTTCATGTAAATTAAGATACCAACACTAGGGATAAATTATTATATTAATATAAGAAAATAAGCACATAAAGTGCCAATCTTACGGATTTTATCATTTACATACTTCTATTACCCACTACAAATATCAATAGCCATGTTTATTCAGGAAGAATTCTACTTTCAAACAAATTCAAAACAGAACGACCCAAGTTAAAAGAAATTAACCTAACTGCACCAACCTCAACCAAAGCCGCAAAAATGCACTGAAAAAGTGCTTAAAATAAAAAAGGGCCTTACGGCCCTTTTAAACAAGATAACTAAGCGAGTTATTCGCCAGCTTCTTCTTTATCCACTTCTTTAATACTTAATCTAACACGACCTTGGCGATCGATTTCAAGTACTTTAACTCTAACAATGTCACCTTCATTCAAACGATCGCTGACTTTATCAACATGCTCATCTGAAATTTGTGAAATGTGCACAAGGCCATCTTTACCAGGTAAGATAGTTACAAATGCGCCAAAGTCCATTAATCGGACGACTTTGCCTTCATAAGTTTTACCGACTTCCACTTCTGCAGTAATTTCTTCGATTAAACGCCGCGCTTCTTCACCCGCTGCTTTATCAACAGAAGCAACTTTAACGATTCCGTCATCTGTTAAATCGATACTTGCACCGGTTTCTTCAGTGATGCTGCGAATAGTTGCACCGCCTTTACCGATAACTTCACGAATTTTACTAGGATCAATTTTAAAAGTAATAATACGTGGCGCGAAATCTGACATCTCATCACGAGTGTTAGCCAACGCTTTATTCATTTCAGCTAAAATGTGTAAACGACCTTCTTTAGCTTGTGCTAAAGCAACCTGCATAATTTCTGCGGTAATACCATCAATTTTGATATCCATTTGCAAGGCAGTAATACCATTTGCAGAACCTGCTACTTTAAAATCCATATCACCTAAGTGATCTTCATCACCCATGATGTCAGATAAAACCGCAAAGTTATCACCTTCTTTAATCAAACCCATTGCGATACCCGCAACTGGAGCCGATAAAGGCACACCCGCATCCATCAACGCTAAACTACTACCGCAAACCGAAGCCATTGAACTTGAACCATTTGATTCAGTGATTTCTGAAACCACACGGATGGTGTAAGGAAATTCATCCATATTAGGTAGTACAGCGGCCACACCACGTTTAGCTAAACGACCATGACCAATTTCACGACGCTTTGGTGACCCAACAAAGCCAGTTTCACCGACACTGAACGGAGGGAAGTTGTAATGCAACATGAAGGGTTCTTTATACTCACCTGCTAATGCATCAATAATTTGAGCATCACGAGCCGTACCTAATGTCGCAACAACTAACGCTTGAGTTTCACCGCGTGTAAATAATGCCGAACCATGTGTTCTTGGCAATACACCTGTTCTAATACTGATAGGTCTAATTTTATCTAATGGACGACCATCAATACGTTTGCCTTCATTAAGAATGGCGTTACGCACAATACGATATTCCAAGTGCTCAATAATGCCGCGAATTGCACTTTCAGCATAGTTTTCAGATAATTTTTCCACTACAGCAGTTCGAATTGCTTTTAATTGTTCTTGACGAACTAATTTTTCTGCAACTGTGTAAGCTTGTTTAATACCTGCTTCAACTTCTTGAGTTACTAAAGCCACCAATTCAGCGTTTTCATCTGGAGCAACCCATTCAACAACACCCGCACCGGCAGCATTTGCAAATTCATTAATTGCATTGATAGCACCTTGCATTTGTTCATGACCGAACAATACCGCGCCTAACATAATTTCTTCTGAAAGACCTTTTGCTTCAGATTCAACCATTAATACGGCTTGAGAAGTACCTGCTACCACCAAAGTCAAATCAGACTCTTTTAAAGCTTCAGGAGATGGATTTAATAAATAAACACCTTCTTTATACCCCACACAAGCTGCGCCAATTGGACCATTAAATGGTAAACCAGATACGGCTAATGCGGCAGAAGCACCTAATAAAGCTGGAATTTCTGTATCAACTTCTGGATTCAAAGAGATAACTGTAGCAATAATTTGAACTTCATTAGTGTAGCCTTCTGGAAATAGAGGGCGAATTGGACGGTCAATTAATCGTGAAATTAAAGTTTCTTGTTCACTTGGACGACCTTCTCTCTTGAAAAAACCACCCGGGATTTTACCAGCCGCATAAGCTTTTTCTTGATAATTAACGGTTAATGGAAAAAAATCTCCGCCGTTAGCTTCCTTTTTACCGACTACGGTAACAAGTAACGAAGTACCATTTACATCAATAATGACAGCACCATCTGCTTGACGGGCAATCTCACCAGTTTCTAATGTAACAAGATTGTCACCGTACTGAAATTCTTTCCTAATAGGATTCACTATAGGTTTCCTTAGTGTTAAGGTTATTTA
>CAIQNQ010000194.1 GCA_903873165.1 uncultured Methylococcaceae bacterium
GCCGTTTTTAATAAATTATAGGAAATATTAGCGGCATCCTTATTAGGCAATACTAATAAGTTAGCGCTGGATGTTAACGTTGTTGCCGGCATCTTTGCTTTCAATAAAGCATAATTCAACGCTGCGTCACCCCGCATTTCTCCATCAATCTCTAAATCAGGCGCCTGCTCTTTAACAATGGCTAATACTTCACGCATTTTTTGGGCTGACTCACTATTACTGGAGCCAAAATTGGAGTGTGATAACAGCGCTACCCGAGGCAACAAGCCTAAACTGCGCATTTTTTCTGCTGCTGCTATAGTAATCTCTGCTAACTGTTCTGCGGTTGGATCATCATTAACATGCGTATCCACCAAAACAATTTGACGCTCAGGCAACATCAATATATTCATGGCGGCATATACTTTTGCGCCTTTGTTATGACCCAAAACTTGATCTATATAGGTAAGATGTTGACTAAAATCACTAAAAATCCCGCAGATCATGCCATCGGCTACGCCTTTGTAAATCAACATAGCGCCAATTAACGTTAAGCGTCTCCGCATCTCCAACTTGGCATACTCTTCCGTTACACCTTTTCTTGCTACCATTCCTAAATAAGTCTGCCAATAATCCCGATAGCGCTCATCTGACTCGGGATTAATGATGGTAAAATCAGTGTCTATCGTCAAACGCAAGCCAAGTTTTTCTATACGAGACAACAATACAGTGGGACGACCAATCAAAATAGGCACAGCAATTTTTTCATCAACTATCACTTGTATCGCACGCAAGACTCGCTCATCTTCTGCCTCTGCAAAAACAATGCGCTTTTTATCAGCTGATACCTTCTTAGCCGCCTGAAATAGCGGATTCATAAAAGTACCACTGTGATAAACAAACTGCTGTAAGCGATCGATATAAGCCGACATATCGGTAATAGGTCGAGTTGCAACCCCAGACGCTTCGGCGGCTAAGGCTACCGCAGGCGCAATTTTGGTCATTAAACGTGGATCGAACGGTAACGGAATCAAATACCCCGAACCAAAAGATAAATCGGCATTGCCATAAGCACTGGCCACTACATCAGACTGTTCTGCTTTAGCTAAATCCGCAATGGCATGTACTGCTGCAATTTCCATCTCACGGGTAATGGTCGTCGCACCACAATCTAAAGCCCCGCGAAAGATATACGGAAAACACAACACATTATTCACTTGATTAGGATAATCCGATCTACCCGTAGCAATAATAACGTCGTCTCTGACTGATTTAGCGATTTCAGGTAATATTTCTGGCGTTGGATTTGCCAATGCTAAAATAAGCGGATTAGGCGCCATCAACTTTACCATCTCCGCTTTTAAAACATTGCCTGCGGATAAGCCTAAAAAGATATCGGCATCAGGAATCACATCAAGCAAGGTTCTAGCACTAGTTTCTTGGGCAAAACAGTCTTTATGAGGATCACTTAACTCAACCCGACCTTTATAAACTACACCAACAATATCGGTTACGATGATATTTTCGCGGGGAAACCCTAAATCGATTAATAAATCTAAACA
>CAIQNQ010000195.1 GCA_903873165.1 uncultured Methylococcaceae bacterium
CATATCACTCTTAATTGATTTTTTAATCATGAAAACGGATACAATGTTTTATCGGCTATTTAAGCGTCAGCCTAAATTAGCCTTAGAGTTATTAGGTTTAGACTATGCCGGTGATAGTTATTGCTTTAGCTCCGAAGAAATCAAACAAACAGCTTTCAGAAAAGCACCAGTGTTGAGTTTTTACCCTTCCTAAACTCACCCCATTTACATCGTATTTATCTGGAAGATTATCAAAACCGCACGGATTTATCGCCGATACTCGAATTTATTCGCTTGATTGCCAGTGATAAACAACAGACAATAACCCGAGCCAAAGAGCTAGCAGAACGACTGGATAAAATCGATTTGGATGGCTTAGATTTTATTGAAACTATTTTGGTTTATAAGTTACCACACTTAAGCCGCGAGGAGATTAGAAAAATGTTATCTTTATATGAAGTTGAACTAAAACAAACCCGCTTTTATCAAGAAATATCCGCAGAAGAGCGTAAAGAGGGTGAATTAATTGGTGAGAAAAAAGGTAAGTTGGAAGGTAAGCAAGAAGAATGTATTAAATTATTAAGCCGTTTATTAAGACGCAAATTCGGAGTGCAACCGCCACTTGAGAGTGCCTTACAAAACTTCCCCAACTACCCTTTAGAAAAACTAGAAGACTTAGCCGATGCCCTGTTAGACTTCAACGCAATGAGTGATTTAGAAACTTGGTTGGCTGATCATCTTTAAGTGTTACGGTTACTTTAATAACGACAAAGGCCCGTCCCTACAGAACAGCACATACTTATAAAATCAACAAGTTGCGAAATTTATATTTTACCTGAGTTCGGGATAAACGAGCAAGCCAGCTACGGTATTAATCATGCAATTGGTCAAAGAACGATGTCGCAAATGCTCAATCTGAGAAATGTTTTTGAGCTGGTCATTAATCGTTTCAATAATGCTGCGTTTTCTCAACAAAATTCTATCAAACAACTTAATCATTTTGGGCTTCATGTTCTTTTTGAGTTTGGTGATCAGCTCAACATCGTTGATGCCTAAAAGCTCAGCGAGCTTTTTTGAAATGTAACCTTTGTCGCCAAACAGCTTACCAATAAAATTTTTGATCATTTTAGGAACGGGGGATCCTATCATCAACATTGCCACTTGTTATTTAAAATGAAAGTATTTCTCCGCAATCATCGACCATCAGATGAAGCTTAAAGCCATAAAACCAGCCCGTTGACGACTTACCACATCCTGTCACTTCTTTGAAGGTTTTGTGGCGTGAAATACAGATGTTTTTGCAAAACACACAAGGATGTCGTCGATAAAGGCAATGCCATTGCCTTTGCCGCAACGGCTCTGCATAAATGCAGCAATCGATACCCAGACATCGACCATCACTTCAATAAAACGGTTGTAACTTGGTAGGCCAAGAAAATCTACCAAAAAGTATTTTTGAACATGCCTCGGGTAGAACCATTTGAACGTCCGGTAGCCGGAAATATGATAACAAACCACCAGCGTAATGGAAATAATAAAGTAGGCATACTGTATCTGCACCCAAATGATTCACTTAAAATGGCCTATTATAGCGGCAAGCACCCTCACACTTCACTGACAATTACCTAAAACATGCTGATACAGACCAACCCCTCATCAACGCAACCCAAACGTGGTTAAAAACCATCATTATTGATTATAGCTTGTGTTCTTTTGCCAAACACGAACTTGATATATGCCGACGCCTTTAGTGACTTTGACGATTATTTAGGCTTTATCGAATTGGCCGAAACGGTATTAATTGACCAAGATTATGACGGCATTTATCAACTGACCAGTTTTCATCCTGATTATTGTTTTGAAGGTGCGACGCAAGATGATCCAGCGAATTATACTAATCGTTCACCTTATCCCATGTTGCATTTATTGCGGGAAACCAGCATTGAAAATGCCCTAGCCAGCTACCCAAATCCAGAACATATACCACAACGTAATATTGAGCTGATGCAGGAACTAGGGCTTGCAAAAGTGCAAACCCTATTAGCAGCTTGTTGTCCTATTTAACCAATATTCAGCATCTTATACATTGATTGTATAGTTTAACGTAACTTCATCACCATGTTGACCACGAAAACCCCAGTTACACGCGGGACTTTCGTAGATGCAAACTTCAATATCTTGATGAGTGATCTGCAGTTTTTCTTGAATACTGTCAAAAAGCAGTCGAATCAATTTTTTCTTGGTTTCTATGGTTCTACCTGTAATCAGGGTAATTTCAATGATGGTATAGGCATCTGTTCTTCCGCTTGGATAGATCATATCTTCCTTCTCTAATGAAAAAAACCTGTGCGCTCGCTTATCTTGTGGAAACTGTAGCGCTTCAACTACACATTCATGAATAACATCTGAAAGCTGCTGCTTTATTGGATTTAAGCTTTCCTTAATACCGAATATTTTGACTTGTGCCATATTTGATTCCTATTTGATTTCAGTTTTGACTAGCTCAGCCATTGCAGTTTGTCCGTTGTCCATTAGCCCCTCTATAACACTGAGCTTGTTTTCAAGCGGCTGATTTTGGCTAATTTTCCACTTACCCGATAACCGGATAATAACCATTTCAATCCCTACTACCATATCAATAAGCTTGTCAGTAAAATCTTGTGGCGCATCCGACAGCAGCCATGGATGAGCAAAATTGACCTCATTTTGAGCAGTCAGCGCTTCAATCTGAGCACGGATCCAAACAGCATCATCGATAATGCGCAACCTACCATAGGCATGAACCACCGCGTAATTCCAAGTCGGTACAACTTTTTCCCCCTCTTGCTTGGTTGCATACCAAGACGGACTAATATAAGCATCTGGCCCGTGAAATACAGCTAAAGTATCAATATTTGAATTCAAATCATTCAAAATCGGATTTGAACGAGCAACGTGACCACTCAGTACACCCAAAGAACCGGGTGTCGCTGAAAGATGCAGTGGAATATGATTAGCGTTTAAACCATCTGAATCGAAGGTGACCAATGTCGCAAGCGATCGGCTACGAATCAACTCATGCATAACTGCAATATCGGGCTGTGCAAATTGGGGAGGTAAATACATGACTACTGGCTAAGTAGGATTTCACTGATTTGAATGACAGGCGCTATATCTGTGTAATTGAGTATATCGCCTTGAAGTTGAGCTGCATGCGGCATAAAAGCGGCAATAAAATTTTCAGTCGAATCAAATAAAAAGTGGCACATAACAATGTGAGGTGCATTAGTTCCAGGCATTGCGCCACTAAGTCCACGCTCAACTGAAACACCTTTATAACCAGGGTTGGCACTCAATAAACCAATCGCCAACGGCATGTGGGTATCAAGGTAATAACCCATATCAAAATGGGCATCTTTATTATTAGGGTACAGTATGCTAATTTTTATCATGATATTTCCGTTAGTATTAAATAATGAACAAATGTTTTGATTACTTTTGTTCTTGGTTAAAATAAAAAACCGCTAAGGCAAGATAGCCTTGCATATACATGATGCTGTTTACAACAACCCGTTACGGAGAGTTGTCACTCCGCCTCAGCCAAAAGCTTTAATGCCTGATTCATTGCGATAAAACTTGATTTTGTTTCTCCATCAAGCTTAGCTTTTAAAAGCCCAACCAAAAGGCCAGAAAACTTTTCGCCTTGAATAAAGCGCACACGATTTTGCTCAATAGACTCAATTTGAAAGTAATGCTCGCCATCAAAGATACCAGGCAATAGTAAATGCCCTAACCAACGTAGTTCTTGATTCGGTAGCGCAGCAAGTACGGTGGGCCGAAACGTCATGCCTTTAGTGCCGGATGGCTGAATAAAAGCGGTTAAGCGCTCACCGTTTTTGACAACACCTGCTAACGAACGAATAAACGGATTCCATTGAGGATAAGCGTTAAAATCTATCAATAGAGACCAGACCTGTTCCGGTTTGGCGGCTATCTCTATTTCAGTGCGGATTTCATGCATAGTAAATGTCTCATTATGAATTGATGTTAATAATTTGCTCTATTTTAATGTCGCAATCACGTATTATTCAGCATGATGTGTGTAGGAATATCATCAATACTGCTTTGATTTTTCTGCTCCCAGTAGTCCTTCAAGCCATCATCACCCTTTTTAATAGCCCAGTCTTTTAGCAAATCTCGATCACTTTCGTAAGCATAATTCGGCACTGCCATTCCACAGGATGCTTGCACCAGATCAATAGAGAGGTCGAAGATTTGCCGGGCACCGGCTAGCGATTCGAACAAAGAAGCAAGCTCGTTCCAATCGACATCATTTTTATGAACAACCTTAGCAGTGCCATAAAGCCGAAGAATTAGCGGCGCACCGGTAAACGCACAGAACATGATCGTCATACGTGAGTCAATTTGCACATGAGCGGACGTTTCATTTCCGCTACCGGTTACATTGAGCCATACCGCGCGGTTTTTCCCTAAAACCCTAAACGAGTCCATTCCTTTGGGTGACACATTAACTCGGCTGTCAGCAGTTGCCGTTCCTACAAAAAATATTTTTTGCTCAGCGATAAATTGCCTGTGCAGTTCTGATAACTCGTTATAACGTGTCCCCATGTTTTTCCTGATAAATTTATTTTTCTACTGTTTTTTCAGCTTCAGCAGCCACTGACTCTTCTTCAGCTTCTATGCGTTCATCGCGCTCTTCATCAAAATTTCTTTCAACCAAGCGCCATTTAGATGCTCTTGAATTAACAACTGGCGCTGCGGCTTCTGGTTCTGGCTCAGGTTGTTTATTTAATTCTTCCAAAAATGCCGCAAACCAATCTTGACCAACCACACTCGCCATGTCTAAATCAGCCAAAATGTCCGCTTGATTTGGCAAGGTAGCCTTAGATCTAGCTAGTTCTAAGGCTTCTAAACATGCGTCTTTATTACCACGCAAACCATAGATACACGCTAAGTTATAAGAGGCAGTTCCCGCTTGAATCGAGTTAGCTCTCTCAAACTGAGTCTTAGCGGCTTCATATAACTTATCATGAGGCATGGCTTTTTTAAGTCTGGCATAGTCCATATAAGCCACACCGCTATCAATTGCAGCGGCTAAATAATTAGGATTAATCAGCAAACAGAAGGCAAACTTATCAATCGCCTCTTGAAATAAGGCTGCGGCCTCGTCCCCTGTTTTTGTTTGTGCTTGATGAAACAACGCAAAACCCCAATTGTATAAAGCCTCAGCACGAATAGGATCATCCAATAAAACCTCCCCGTAACCTTTATAGGCCGCATTAAACAAGCCATCCGCTCTAGTGCCCTCGCTTTTACGAGCTTCAGCGGTATGCTTGATACTATTATTGAGTTTTGATTTTTTGGTAAACGGGGATAGCAACGACATTAAATAGACTCCTGATTAAATTATTATTATGGTTATTATTATAGAATAATAGCACCCAGTATAACGACAACATTAAATATTAAAATCATTATGATCGACCCAAGCACCGACGCATTCAACAAAGATAAGGTGAACCTAGAAACCTCTAAAATTGCTTGGCAAGAATTACAACGCTTTTTTGCCAGTGGTGCTGCTGTCTTTGTGGCTGCAGAACTGGATTTGGTCGAAGTGGCCTATCAATTTTCTATCGATAATAAGGATCAAGTAGCGGAATGGATGCAAAACCAACAAGTGGGGTTGGTAACAGATGCGCAAGCACTGGCTTGGCTAGAAGCAGATACTGATGTCTGGGCGGTGGTGGTTAAACCGTGGATACTGGTACAAGGTGATTAATCAAGGCTGCCTCATTAAAAACAGCCACCAATCCAACAAGATTTAGGATAATAGCGGCATCAACTTGTATTTATTTATTCGGCATACCCACACGGGTAACTCGTTGATAAAAAATATAAATTTATTTGCAGGACTAACCATTTTTTATCAAACTATTCCACTGTCACTGACTTTGCTAAGTTTCTAGGCTGATCGACATCAGTACCTTTTAAAATAGCGACGTGATAAGACAATAACTGCAATGGAATAGTATAAACAATAGGCGCCACCTCATTATCTACTTGTGGAATTTTGATAATTTGCACATTTGCATCGGGCGCACTCACTAAGGTTTCATCCATAAATACAATAAGCTGTCCTCCTCTTGCACTCACTTCTTGAATGTTGGATTTAAGCTTTTCTAGTAAACTATTGTTAGGCGCAACCGTAATCACCGGCATATCTGCATCAATTAAAGCTAATGGCCCGTGTTTTAACTCGCCCGCAGGATAAGCTTCTGCATGAATATAAGAAATCTCTTTCAGCTTTAATGCACCTTCCATCGCGATAGGATATTGACTACCCCGCCCTAAAAACAAAGCATTCTGCTTTTCGGCAAACTGCTCGGCTAACAGTTTAATGGTTTCATCTAATTTTAAAACTGCATCAATTTTACCGGGTAAACTAAACAATTCTGAGGTGATTTTAACTTCTAATTCCGGTGTTAATTTAAAGCGTCTACCAATGGCAATCACTAACATCATTAACGCTGTTAATTGCGTGGTAAAGGCTTTAGTAGATGCCACACCTATTTCTGGCCCAGCTCGGGTCATTAACACCAAATCCGACTCTCTTACCAATGAGCTTTCTGGGCCATTACAGATCGCAATTGAATAGCTTGCCCCTAATTTTTTGGCTTCTTGTAATGCTGCTAAAGTGTCCGCAGTTTCACCCGATTGCGAGATAGTCACGATTAAAGTGTCTGGCGCTAACACCGGACTACGATACCTAAACTCGCTAGCCACTTCTATATTACAAGGCACTTTGGCAAGCTCTTCAAACCAATATCGAGCGACTAAACCCGCATGATAACTAGTACCACAGGCTAATATTTGTACTGATTTAATATTGTCAAATATCTCCGACGCATTATGCCCAAATGCTGATTCTTGGAGCCGATGATTGATAAAACGACCTTCTAATGTTTGCGATATTGCAAAAGGCTGTTCGTAAATTTCTTTTAACATATAGTGTCGATATTCACCCTTATTAACAGAATCCGCCGTAAGCTGACTTTCTTTAATAGGTCGAGTGACGACTTGATCATTGGCATCATAAATGACAATTTTATCGATGCTTAAAGTTGCTATGTCACCATCTTCTAAAAAAATAAAGCTCCGGGTAACGGGTAATAAAGCGGCCACATCAGAAGCAATAAAATATTCTCCAATTCCCACGCCGATCACTAATGGACTCCCTTTACGGCAAGCAATTAAAGTATCTGAATGCTCGGTATTTATAATACCTAATGAATAAGCGCCTTCAAGTTTTGCAATGGTTAATTTGACTGCGGTTAATAAATCAGCTGTATTCTCCAGTGCTTGCGCTATTTGATGCACAACAACCTCAGTGTCGGTTTCTGAAGTAAATAAATAACCACTCTCTTTCAGAGCATCCCGTAAATCTTCATGATTTTCAATAATACCATTATGTACAACGGCCAATTTATTTTGGCTAATATGTGGATGAGCATTTTCGGTGCTGGGCTTACCATGAGTTGCCCAACGGGTATGTGCGATACCAATCGTCCCAGAGATAGGTTCAGCCTGAATTAAATCCTCTAAGCCTTTAACTTTACCTAATTCTCTTTTTCTATAAATTTGTTGATGATTAATTACAGCTAAACCTGCAGAATCGTAGCCACGATACTCTAAGCGCTTTAGCCCTTCAATCAAAATAGGTACTATATTTCGTTGCGCTATACCACCCACTATTCCACACATATTAATTTTCCCTTTTAACAGGTCTTTGCCAACTAGCTACAGAAACTTGTTTAGTTCGACTTAAGGTTAACTGGTTTTCTGGACTATCTTTTGTAATGGTAGATCCCGCACCTATAGTGGCATTCTTACCAATAGTAACGGGTGCTACTAATTGGGTATCTGAACCAATAAATGCCCCATCCTCGATGACGGTTCTAAACTTATTTACGCCATCATAATTACAGGTAATAGTGCCAGCACCTATATTAACCTGACTACCTACCGTACTATCACCAATATAACTTAAATGGTTTACTTTACTGCCAGTTGCAATTGTAGACTTTTTAATTTCTACAAAATTGCCAATATGTACATGATCTGCCAACACTGTCTCTGGACGTAATCTAGCATAAGGCCCAACCCGACTACCTTGCCCAACTATAGCATTCTCAATCACACAATTAGCCAGAATCTCAACATCATCCGCAATCACAGAATCTTTAATGAGGGTATTTGAGCCAATTTTGACATTATTACCTAGACTAATGTTTCCTTCTAGTACCACATTTACATCAATAGTGATATCAATACCTAAATGTATAATTTCACCTCTTATGTCAAAGCGATCTGGATCCATTAATGTGACGCCTTGAGCCATCAACGTTTCTGCTTGTTCCTTTTGATAAACGCGTTCTAAGTGACTTAATTGTTGGCGATTATTCACGCCTAATACCTCGTCTTCAGTATCCACCTGTAAGGTATTAACGGTATAGCCATCAGTCACAGCCATCTCAATAACATCAGTTAAATAATATTCACCTTGGGCATTATTATTACCTAGTTGATTCAGCCAGCCTTTTAACGCTGCGCCCTGTAAAGCTAAAATACCCGTATTACCTTCTGTGATTTGTTTCTCTGTTAAAGATGCATCCTTCTCTTCTATGATTCTCAATACCTTACCATCCGTGTCTCTGACTATGCGTCCATAGCCCGTAGGATTTTCCAGTTGTACTGTCAATAATGCTATTGATTGGGTATCAACTAAGGTAATCAACTTCTGTACAGTCGTAAGTTTTAATAGTGGTACATCACCATATAAAATCAATACAATATCTTCAGCATCAATTTGATCAGCCACTTGTTGGACTGCATGTCCCGTACCCAATTGCTGTTTTTGCTCTACCCAATTGGCTTTTAATTCACTGAGTGACTCTTTAACTAACTCACCGCCATGACCATAAACTATGTTAATACTGTTATTGGGCAATTGGTTACTCAACTCATACACATGCTGTAACAAAGATTTGTTAGCAATTTTATGCAGTACTTTAGGCAGTTCAGAACGCATTCGCGTACCCTTGCCAGCGGCTAGTATGACAGTCGATATTTTCATTTTTAATCCTATTAAACAAAAAAACCCGATAGTGAAACACTACCGGGTTTTAAAATTATTATACTAATCAAATTAAGATTTGCTAAATAATCTAGCCTATCCGCCGCGCTTTCTTAATCTATCAAGAGTTCTTAATTGCATAACAGCTTGTTGTAATTGAGACTCTGCTGATGCGAAATCAATTTTACCAGACTTATCAGATAACGCTTCTTCTGCTTTCGCTTTAGCTTCTAACACCGCTGCTTCATCAATATCTGCAGCTCTAACTGCTGTGTCAGCCAAAATAGTCACTAAATGAGGTTGAACTTCTAAAATTCCCCCCGAAATAAAAAAGGGATAACTTTCAGTCTCACTGACTTTAACCCTGACTTCACCAGGGTTAAGTTTTGTTATTAATGGAGCATGACGAGGCGAAATACCTAATTCACCCATTTCAGCAGGTGCAAAAATCATTTCAGCAAGTCCTGAAAATATCTCTTTCTCTGCACTTACAATGTCTACATGTACGGTCATGGTCATCTCTTCACCTGTTGCAAGCTTTCCTCTGCTATTAAGCAGCGGAAATCAAATTAGCTTTTTAATGTTTTCGCTTTTTCAAGCGCTTCATCTATGGTACCTACCATATAGAATGCTTGTTCAGGAATCGCATCATATTCACCCGCAATAATACCTTTAAAGCCCGCAATAGTATCTTTTAAAGAAACATATTTTCCAGGTGAGCCCGTAAATACTTCAGCAACGAAGAAGGGTTGCGATAAGAAACGTTGCATTTTACGCGCCCTAGATACGGTTAATTTATCTTCTTCTGATAACTCATCCATACCTAAGATCGCAATAATGTCACGTAATTCTTTATAACGTTGCAAAATACCTTGGACACTACGAGCCACATCATAATGTTCTTGACCAATAACCAATGGATCAAGTTGACGACTTGTTGAATCTAATGGGTCAATCGCAGGATAAATACCTAACTCAGCAATTTGACGAGAAAGTACCACTGTCGCATCTAAGTGAGCAAAGGTAGTTGCAGGCGATGGATCTGTTAAATCGTCAGCTGGTACGTAAACCGCTTGAATAGAAGTAATAGAACCTGTTTTAGTTGATGTAATACGTTCTTGTAAAACACCCATCTCTTCAGCTAAGGTTGGCTGATAACCTACCGCAGATGGCATACGACCTAATAAAGCAGATACTTCAGTACCCGCTAAGGTGTAACGATAAATATTATCTACGAAGAATAATACATCACGGCCTTCATCACGGAAATATTCCGCCATGGTCAAACCTGTTAAAGCAACGCGTAATCTGTTTCCTGGAGGTTCGTTCATTTGACCGTATACGAGTGATACTTTGTCAATAACGTTTGAATCTGTCATTTCGTGGTAGAAATCGTTACCTTCACGAGTTCGTTCACCCACACCCGCAAACACAGAATAACCGCTGTGCTCAATCGCGATGTTACGAATTAACTCCATCATGTTAACCGTTTTACCTACCCCAGCACCACCAAATAGACCGACTTTACCACCTTTAGTAAATGGACAAACTAAGTCGATAACTTTAATACCGGTTTCAAGTAGTTCATTAGCAGCTGCTTGTTCTGCATAACTAGGCGCTTCACGATGAATACCCCATTTAACTTGTTCGCCAATAGGACCTTTTTCATCGATAGGCTGACCTAACACGTTCATGATTCGGCCTAAGGTCTCTTTACCAACTGGCACAGAGATCGGAGCATCAGTGTTATTTACATCTAATCCTCTACTCAAGCCATCAGTACTACCCATAGCAATAGTTCTGACAACGCCATCACCTAATTGCTGCTGAACTTCCAATACTAAATTAACGCTTTCTACAATTAAAGCATCATATACTTTTGGCAGGTCTGTACGTGAAAATTCTACGTCAACGACCGCGCCGATAATTTGAACGATTTTACCCGAACTCATTGAGTTGTCCTCTAAGTGTTATGTCATTTTGCATGGGGCTTTCAACTAGCTCTAAAGAGCCTATACAGCGGCGGCTCCGGCAACAATTTCTGAAATTTCTTGAGTAATAGCAGCTTGTCTGGCCTTATTGTAAATCAATTGCAATTCACCAATTAAGTTTCCAGCGTTATCCGACGCGCTTTTCATGGCAACCATTCTGGCCGCTTGTTCACAGGCGTTGTTTTCTACCAATCCTTGATAAACTTTTGATTCTATAAATCGAGTCAATAAATGATCCAAAACTTCCTTAGCATCTGGCTCATAAATATAATCCCAATGACCGCTAAGATTTTCATCAAGTTCATGAGCAACAACCGGCAATAACTGTTCAATGGTGGGGCGTTGAGTCATTGTGTTTACAAACTCATTACTCACCACATATAATTCATCAATGTTGCCGGCTTCATAGGCATCTAGCATTATTTTAATAATACCGACAATATCATGAAGATGTGGAGAATCTCCTAATTTAGAAGCCTGCCCAACCAAATTTACTTTCAAATTACCAAAAAAACTAAATGCTTTACTACCAATGGTACAAACATCAACTTCAATATTTGCATTTTCCCATTGTATAAATTCACCTAACGTTTTTCTGAATAGATTTGAATTTAAACCTCCACACAAACCTCTATCCGAACTGACTACTATTACTCCCACACGCTTTACTTCACGTGGGACTAAAAAAGTATGTTTGTATTCAGGATTTGCGTGAGCTAAGTGTTTAATAATTTGGCCAATCTTTACAGAATAAGGCCTTGTCGCCTGCATTCTATCTTTTGTTTTACGCATTTTACTCGCTGCAACCATTTCCATCGCTCGAGTGATCTTTTGAGTATTCTTGATACTCGCGATCTTGGTACGTATTTCTTTGCCAACAGCCATTAGAAGACCCTTTTACCAGCTATGCGTGTTAATGAAAGTTTCAATAGCAGACTTCAATCCACTACTTATATCATTATTATAATCGCCAGTTGAATTAATAGTGTTAAGTAAATCTGCATGCTCAGACTTCAAATATGAATGTAACGCTGCTTCAAAATCAAGTACTTTGTTAACTTCAATTTTATCAAGATAGCCTTCATTCGCTGCAAATAAAGATACAGCCATTTGAGCTACTGACATCGGTGAATATTGATTTTGTTTCATCAACTCAGTAACACGTTGACCACGTTCAATTTGCTTACGAGTACTTTCATCTAAATCAGATGCAAACTGAGCAAACGCTGCTAACTCACGGTATTGAGCTAAATCAAGACGAGTACCACCACCTAATTTCTTAATAATCTTAGTTTGTGCAGCACCACCGACTCGAGATACCGATAAACCCGCATTTACTGCAGGACGAATCCCTGAGTTAAATAAGTTACTTTCTAAGAAAATCTGACCATCAGTAATAGAAATTACGTTAGTTGGTACGAAAGCAGATACGTCACCACCTTGAGTTTCAATAATTGGCAATGCAGTCAAAGAACCTGTTTTACCTTTTACTTTTCCACCGGTTAACTTTTCAACTTCTTCTGCATTGATTCTAGCGGCTCTTTCTAATAAACGAGAGTGCAAATAGAAAACGTCACCAGGATAAGCTTCACGACCTGGAGGACGACGTAATAATAAAGAAACCTGACGGTAAGCCCAGGCTTGTTTAGTTAAATCATCATAAATAATTAAAGCATCTTCACCACGATCTCTGAAAAACTCACCCATTGAACAACCTGTATAAGGTGCAATGAATTGTAAAGCTGCTGATTCAGATGCGGATGCTGCAACAATAATGGTATGAGCTAATGCGCCATGCTCTTCTAATTTGCGAACTACGTTTGCAATAGATGAACGTTTTTGACCAATTGCCACATAGATACATTTAATACCTGTACCTTTCTGATTAATAATAGCGTCAATTGCAATAGCCGTTTTACCCGTTTGTCTATCACCAATGATTAACTCACGTTGACCACGACCTACTGGAATCATCGCATCAATTGATTTCAAACCTAGTTGTACTGGTTGATCTACTGATTGACGAGCAATTACACCTGGTGCAATTTTTTCAATCGGAGCTGTTTCAGTAGTTTCAATTGCGCCTTTACCGTCGATTGGATTACCTAGAGCATCCACAACACGACCCAATAAGGCTTCACCAACAGGAACTTCTAAAATTTTACCAGTACATTTAACAGTATCGCCTTCAGTGATGTGTTGATAGTTACCTAAAACCACGACACCTACAGAGTCTCTTTCTAAGTTAAGTGCCATGCCGTAAGTGTTACCAGGAAACTCTAGCATTTCACCTTGCATTGCTTCAGAAAGACCATGTACTCTAACAATACCGTCAGTCACGCTTACTACGGTACCTTCTGTATGCGCTTCGGCACTTAAATCGAAGTTTTCGATCTTCTTTTTAATCAGATCACTTATTTCAGATGGGTTTAATTGCATGTTCTTTATCTCACTCTCACTGTAGTGCTTTGTGCATATGTTGTAGTCGACCTTTAATTGTTCCATCAATTACTCTGTCGCCTGCTCGAACCAGAACGCCGCCAATCAATGATTTATCAACTGCGACATTCATATGAATTTTTTTACCTAAAGCTTTTTCCAAGGTTGCAGTAAAGCTTTGTTTTACATCTTTTGATAAAGCATAAGCTGACAATACTTCAACTTCGACATACCCTTCATCTTCGGCTTTATAAGATTCATAAAGCTTAGCAATTTGAGGTAATAATACTAAACGATTGTTATGAACAAGTAACTTCAGAAAATTACTATTTTCTACAGTTGAGTGTTCCTGGCAAATATCCAGCATTAATTCTGCTAACTTTTGTTTATTGACTTTTGGATTATCGATAACGACAGAAATGTCTTTGTTTTCAAGTACTGCTGACATAAAAGACAAGCTTTCCGACCATTCTTTTGTCGCATTTGTCTCTTTAGCTCTCTTAAAAACTGCTGCTGCGTAAGGTCTTGCTAATGTTGCCAATTCGCTCATTATGCTTAACTCAGTTGATTAGAGACTTTTGTAATAATGTCTTGATGCTTAGTTTTATCAATTTCAGCATTCAAAATTTGTTCTGCAGCAGTTAATGCTAAATCAGCCACTTGTTGACGTAGGCCTTCTTTAGCTTGTTGCATTTCTTGTTCAATTTGTGCTTTTGCTGCAAGTAACAAACGCTCACCTTCTTTCTTAGCGGTGTCTTTTGATTCTTCAACAATTTCATTCGCACGCTTCTGAGCCAAAGTTACAATCTCTGAAGATTGCACTTTTGCATCTTTTATAACGCCTATTGCTTTCTTTTCAGCCAAGATAATTTGTTCTTGACCTTTTTCAGCAGCCGCTAAACCATCAGCAATTTTCTTTTTACGTTCTTCTAAAGAGTCAAATAACGGTGGCCAAATGTACTCCATGGTAAACCATACCAGAAGTGCAAAGGTTATCATTTGCCCAATCAGAGTAGCATTGATACTCACGATGCGTTCCTCTTGTTGCTATTAAATACGAATGTACTATTAACCAGCTGCCGCAGCTGTAACAGCTGACAGGAACGGATTTGCGAATGTGAAGAATAATGCTAAACCAACACCGATCATTGTTACCGCATCTAAAAGACCCGCAACAACGAACATTTTTACTTGTAACATAGGAACCATTTCAGGTTGACGAGCAGCGCCTTCTAAAAATTTTCCACCTAATAGACCAAAGCCAATAGCTGTTCCTAAAGCACCCATCCCAAGAACTAGACCTACTGCGATAGCAGTCATGCCTTGTACGTCAGCAATCAATTTTGCAATTTCCATGAAACCTCCAAACGGTTATTTTAATAGTTAAAAGTATAAAACAATAATTAATGATCTTCGTGCGCCATACTCAGGTAAACAATTGTTAATACCATGAATATAAATGCCTGAAGGGTAATAATTAAAATGTGAAAAATTGCCCATGGGAAACTTAATACAGGTTGAAGGTACCAAGGTAGTAGGGCAATCAAAATAAATATCAACTCACCAGCGTAAAGGTTTCCAAATAAACGCAGTGCTAGCGAGATTGGTTTAGCGATTTCCTCAACCAATTTTAAAAGTAAGTTAAATGGCAGTAACCATGGCCCAAAAGGCTGAAACATCAATTCTTTTGCGAAGCCCCAAGCCCCTTTTATTTTAATACTATAAAATATAATTAAAAAGAATACTGAAATTGACATTGCAAAAGTAGCATTTAAATCTGTACTTGGTACTACACGTAAATATTCAAGCCCCATTAACGAACCAATCAATGGAAAAATATCTACGGGGAATAAATCCATAAAGTTCCACAAAAATACCCAGCAAAATATTGTTAAAGCTAATGGCGCTATTAATTTATTATGCCCATGAAAACTATCCTTCACTTGCGTATCTACAAACTCAATTAACATTTCAGCAAAATTCTGTACCAACCCTGGCACACCCGCTGTCGCCTTATCTGCTGCTGTCTTAAAGAACCAAACGAATAAACCACCTAAAACAGCTGAAAAAAACAATGTATCAAGATGCAATGTCCAAAAGCCTTCACCAAAATGCAAGGGCGTTAAATGGTGAATAATATATCCAGTAGCACCTTCGGCAGCGTGAGCTTCGGTAGACATTCTTCCTCTCTTTATAATTAATAGTAAAGTCAGCGCAATAAGAGCGCAAACCAAAAAACCGATAAAGCTGTTATGTATCCCACTAACAGCGCTAATATTTCTATATTTGGCATCTTAAAAATTATTATAAACACAACCCCTGTTAACAATAACTTTCCTGCTTCCCCTATGTAGAAGGAGTTAAGCACATTTTTTGCTGGTCTACCAGCCGACCTATTAACAACTAGTGCAAAAAATAGATTGGGTATAAATGCAGCCATGTTACCCATAACACTTGATAACCCGAAGTTATAGCCCTTAAATATAAGAAAGCCAGATGAGATTATAAGACCTATCAATAACTGATAACTCAGAATCTTGCTGACAGCAGATATTTTTCTACTGTTCACTCTGTCTCCCAAACATAATAGCTTAAGGATTATATATATCGAAGCTGATTAAATCAAGGTTGATTACTGCGTAATCAATAAATTTATTATTTCCTCTATCTAACTTAAGCCGCAGAATTATACCCTATATTCATTAAGGTATTTAATAAATATACGTATAATTTTATATTTTTCACTCTATCACTCAGTAGATACGCCTATTTAACTGGCATCCCCTGTTATTCTAGTTTCTGCCTCAGCATATTTTTTTGCACAAAATTCAGCAACTTCTGTTGGCAATGATGGCCCCGGCGCAGTCTTATTCCAATCTAGCGTTTCCAAGTAATCACGAATATATTGCTTATCAAAACTTGGCGGGCTGATTCCTACTTGATATTTATCTACAGGCCAAAATCTTGATGAATCTGGTGTTAAAAGCTCATCAATTAAATATAAATTCCCCGCTTCATCCACTCCAAACTCAAATTTAGTATCCGCGATTATAATGCCACGCTCTTTAGCAAAAGCCGCTGCCTCCTTATATATCTTTAAACTAGCATCTCTAACTTGCTCCGCTAATTCCTGCCCCATCAATGTCACTGTTTGTGCAAATGACACATTTTCATCATGCTTATCTATTGCAGCTTTTGTAGACGGAGTATAGATTGGTTCAGGAAGCTGCTCTGCTTGTTTTAAACCCTCAGGTAATTTAATACCACAAATCTCTCCGGTATTTTGATAATCTTTCCAGCCTGACCCGATTAAATAGCCTCGAACAATCGCCTCTACCTGCAATGGCTTTAATTTTTTAACTACAACAGCTCTACCTTCTACTTGGGCACGCTCTTCCGCATCGGGTAATACATCAGCTAATGTTAAATCAGAGATATGGTTAGGCATAATATGACCTAACTTGTTAAACCAGAAATTTGATATGTGAGTTAACACCCTACCTTTACCTGGTATAGGATCTGGTAATACTACATCGAAAGCCGATAATCTATCCGTAGCTACTATCAACATATACTTATCATCTATATCATAAATATCTCTTACTTTTCCACGAGCTATAAGCCTTAATGTTGATAATGATGATTCATATAAAGCAACGGGGTTAGTCATAAAACCTCTCTAAAAACAAAAATACTATTATACCGATTCGGAACTATTACTAATTACCCGACTCATATTGACATACCTTAAGATCGCCAACTTATTTAACAACTCTTAAGAATCAGGTGAATATTATCATTGTTTTGTCAAATTCTGCGGCTTATCATTGATAAACTAACTTTCTAAATTGCTTGGCTTACATAATTTACGAACTAAATTTAATGCAAATTAATTCACTCTCTGACAAAGTGTTATTTAGTAACTTTAGCACTGACCAAACTAATCTAATTACTTGTGCACTTAATATACTTGAACAAATCCCCTCTGATGCACTCTCTCATCTACCCAAAGGACTTGCAGTAGCCGAATTTTTGGACGCTTATAATGTCGATGTCAACACCATTGTAGCTGTTTTATTAACCGACCCCAGACTTTCCCAAGCCGAACTATCATTCAACATTAAAACTGAATTTGGCGAAAGCATTGCAGTATTGGTTCAAGATGTAAATTGGCTTAATAATCTTAAAATTTATTCACTTGAAATTTCATCTTCAGCTCACGAAGTTGAAACCTTACGCCGCATGCTGCTTTCAATGACTCATGATGTTAGATCAATTCTAATTAAATTAGCCTATCGAACAATTCGATTGAGAAATTTACCTCACGAATCTGCTGAAATACGTCAATACATTGCTCATGAAACTCTGGATATCTATGCGCCAATAGCGAATCGTTTAGGTATTCATCAAATTAAGTGGGAACTGGAAGATATGGCGTTTAGATATATCAATCCACAAGCCTATAAACACATAGCAAAATCTTTGGCTACCAAAAGACTTCATCGAGAAATTTGTATAAACAGTTTTGTTACTACCCTTCAAACACAACTCTCATCTGAAGACATATCCAGTGTTTGTTACGGCAGACCCAAACACATTTATAGTATTTGGAAAAAAATGCAACTAAAGCAGTTGAATATACATCAACTTTATGACTTATTAGCGGTACGCGTGATAGTTGATAGCTTAATCCAGTGCTATAGCGTACTCGGTATTGTGCATGGTTTATGGGAGTATATTCCTAATGAATTTGATGACTATATTGCCAAGCCTAAAGAAAATGGTTATCAATCTTTACACACCGTTATTCTTGATGAGGATGGTAATCGCATAGAAGTACAAATCCGCACCCAAGCCATGCATGATTATGCTGAATTGGGTGTTGCGGCTCATTGGTCTTATAAAGAAGGTGGTAAACAATCAGCCGCTCTAGAAGAAAGTGTTGCAACACTTCGTAGACTATTGCATGAAAAAAATGACGATGAATCGTTGTCTCGCGATTTTCGTAGTCAGCTCTTTAACGATAAAGTTTATGTGTTAAGCCCTGCTAACAAAGTTATTGAACTCCCTATAGGCTCAACTGCATTAGATTTTGCTTATGCTATTCATACCGATGTAGGCCACCGCTGTCGTGGTGCTCTAATTAACGGCAAAATAATGCCATTAACGTATCCACTTAAATCTGGCGAACAAATAGAAATATTAACCTCCAAGACTGGCAGTCCGAATCATAAATGGATAGACCCTAACCTAGGCTATCTTAAAACCCGTCGCGCAATCAACAGAGTTAAAAACTGGTTTCGTAATCACCAAAAGGTTGAAACCATTAACCGTGGCAAAATCATCCTAGATAAAGAATGCAAACATCTAGGTATTAAAAATATCGATATGGTCAACCTGCTTAACTATTTTAAACTGGTTAACTCAGACGCTTTATTCGAAGCACTTGGAAGAAACGATATTAATGAACGGCAACTTGCGGGGTATTTAAAATCACAAGGAATACAGCAACTATCTCCTGCAATTAGGCGTAAAACAACAGACCTAAATAAATCAGAACTAACCGTTGCTGGTATTAATAATATTGCCACCTCATTTGCGCATTGCTGCTCACCTACAGTTCATGATGCCATCATTGGTTATATTTCTCACCATCATGGCATCACGATACATCGAGCTGATTGCAAAAACATCACTCAACTTGGTAAGGCAAAACAAACTCAGTTAATACCTGTTAGCTGGAACATTAGCAATATATAAGAATAATTCAAATTTATTAGACTGATCTAACAATTCAATTAGTTAACAATTCTCGCTATAATTCTATTAAACACATATTGAAGTATTAGCAAAAGCAGCAATTGCCCTCATGTCAACCTGGAAAATATCAAATTTCAGTTATTTAAAACCAGTAGTTAATCGCAACCCTTACAGTATTTGAGCTTAGATTTAGATGCGAATTACCATTAGGGTCAGATGTTAATGATTTTTGTAAATTAGGAATTGCCATATCAATTGTGTTATAAGCAGTATAATAATATTCACCCCGTACCGAGATACTATCTGTAGCCCCCCATTCTAGACCACCACCCACTAGCCAACCTGCTTGAGAAGTATTTTTACTGTAAAAATCTTGATTTACCCCGCCTGCTTGACCGTTATATTTTAATCCCATATCCGCAAAACTCACGCCAGCACTGATAAAAGGTAATAAATCTTTATTTAAAGCATACCCAAATCTGCCTCGCAACGAACCTTGCAGACGATTTTCTGCCGTAAACTGATCAGCTTGATTTGCAATATCAACAGTACAAGGGCAATTTAGATTTGCCCGATCTTGTGTATTATAGGTAAAATCCGCTTCAGCCCCTAGCACGAAATTAGAGTCAAACTGATGTAAATAACCTAATTGGACTCCTGGCGTAAATCCATCTATTGACCCGTCTTTATTACATTTTTCTTCTTTATTATAAAAATCTTTTTGCTTAGAATTAAGATCTGCATCAATAAAATTACCGCCTAAATTTATCCCACCGTATAAACCGGTCCAATATTCTGAAGAATTTTTCTTTCCAGTTCTCGATGACCCCTTTTTTGAAACTAGCGATGCCTGAGAGTTCTTTACAGTTGACTTAGTATTATTTCCAACATTTAGATCTGCAGCATAAGTTTGTGCACTTATTAACATCAAGCTTGCAGTCAAAATTAAGTTTCTATTTAAAATTTGCGTCATAAAATTTTCCTGATTATTAATATTAATGATTTTTGCCTTGCAGTGTTAGTGGAGCAGTGGTGACACCATTTATCGTACCGACAATTGTACAAGTGCCATCGCCATTTGTCATTTTCAGATTGCCTAATGAACCAACTGTTTCTAGCTCGCAACTTACATCTCCTGTATGCGATATTACCGCATAAGTTGCTTGCACTGCACCAGACACACTTAGAACTACCGGACTACCGCAACAAACTACAGTTGAATCATTTATTGGTATTCCACGTAAAGTAGCCTGAATTGGCAACTGGCTTAAAATATCTGTTGTACTTATATTGTTGGTTATATTAACTTCATTGCTGGCACTAGCGGTTACCGTGGCAGTCACCTTTCCAGCTGAAGTTGGCTGACCAGACACAGTACATTGCACCGCTTGATTTGCTGCTAAAGAAGAACCATTCACCCATGACCCACAAGACGCTGTAACACCGTCTGGCAAACCTGAAACACTACAACTAACTCCCGTGGCAAGCACTGCACTGCCGTTTGTACAACTAAAGCTCCCTGTATAATCAGCTGAAACAACTGCGGTAACTGGTAAGGAAGAACTTGCAATGGCGTCTGACGGAGGACTAATAATGATATTATTAATACTCACATTATTAGTTATAATCACTTCGTTGCTTGCACTGGTAGTAACCGTAGGATTAAACGAACCTGCGCTCATTGGTGTACCAGAAACACTACATTGCACCGCTTCATTTGCCGCTAAACTCGAACCATTAACCCATGATCCACAAGATGCTATTATACCATCAGGCAATCCTGAGATACCGCAAGCTACCTCTGTGGCTACCTCTGCACTGTTATTGTTACAGCTAAAACTGCCTGAATAATTACCCCCTACCAGGGCGGTTGCCGGCAATATAGCACTAGCGACCATATCCGAAGGAATATTTACAGCAATACTGTTGATACTGGTGTCATTGGTGGTATTGACTTCATTGCTTGCACTGGTGGTCACCGTGGCAATCACACTTCCGGCTGTAGTTGGCTGGCCTGACACAGTACATTCCACTGTTTGATTTGCCACCAATGATGAACCATTCACCCACGAACCACAGGATGCTGTTACACCATCAGGTAAACCTGAAATACCGCATGTTACCGCAGTGGCTACTACTGCACTGTTATTCTTACAGCTAAAATTACCTGAATAATTACCTCCCACCAGTGCGGTTGCAGGCAATGATGCCATTGCAATGACATCCGAAGGATCTAGTACGGTGATGCTAGTACTACTGGTGTCATTGTCCTTATTCAGTTCATTACTGGCACGGGTGGAGACGGTCGCGGTGACTTTGCCTGAAGTCGTGGGCGTGCCTGATACCGTACATTGCACGGTATCTTTTGCGTTGGCTGTGCCTTTTGCTGCTAAAACCGAACCATTCACCCACGCTTTACCGCCACTAGCACATGTTGCTAG
>CAIQNQ010000196.1 GCA_903873165.1 uncultured Methylococcaceae bacterium
ATTATTTATGATCCCGCGTGTGGCTCAGGCGGTATGTTTGTGCAATCGATCAAGTTTATTGAAAATCATCACGGCAACAAAAAAGAAATCTCTATTTACGGTCAAGAATACACCAACACCACCTACAAACTGGCGAAGATGAATCTGGCTATTCGGGGTATTAGTGCCAATTTGGGTGAGAAAGCCGCCGATACTTTTGCCGATGATCAGCATAAAGATTTAAAAGCCGATTTTATCATGGCTAATCCGCCTTTTAATCAAAAGGACTGGCGAGCCGAACAAGAATTAAAAGACGATCCGCGTTGGCGTGGGTATGAGGTACCCCCTAAAAGTAATGCCAATTATGCGTGGATACTTAATATGGTGAGTAAGCTCAGTGACAATGGTGTTGCGGGTTTTATCTTGGCTAATGGTGCGTTAAGTGGCGGCGGTGAAGAATACAAAATACGCAGGAAGTTGATTGAGAATAACTTGGTAGAGGCGATTTTGGTATTGCCTCAAGATATGTTTTATACCACCAATATTAGCGTTACTATTTGGATATTAAACAAGAATAAAAAAGCCCATAGCCGAAGTATAGGTGATGAACAGCGCCATTATCGTGATCGTGAACAAGAAATTCTGTTCATGGATTTGAGGCAAATAGGCGAACCTTTTGAAAAGAAATTCATCCAGTTTGGTCCTCAACACATTAAGGACATTGGCATCACCTATCACGCTTGGCAACAAGACTCTAACGCTTATCAAGATATTCCAGAATATTGTTATTCCGCGACGCTTGAAGAAGTCGCTAAGAAAGACTTTTCACTGGTACCCAGTAAATATATTGAGTTCATCAATCGAGATGAGAACATTGATTTTGATGAAAAAATGGCAGTCCTGCAAACTGAGTTTGCTGACTTACTCAAAGCCGAAGCAGAGTCAAAGAATGATCTATTAGCCGTATTTAAAGAGTTGGGTTATGAAATCAAGCTATAGACGGTTAGGTGAATACATACAGGAAGTTAAAGTTCGCAATACTGAGCTAAAAGCTGAGAAACTTTTAGGGATTAATATTGACAAGTTTTTTATGCCCTCAGTTGCCAATGTGATTGGCACAGATATGTCCGTTTATAAAATCGTCAAAAGAAATCAGTTTGCTTGCAATAGAATGCACGTAGGCAGAGATTATAGATTACCAGTTTCAATGTCGAAAATAGATGAAGAGTTTATGGTTTCGCCTGCGTATGATGTTTTTGAAATTTTAGATAAAGATATCCTTTTACCAGAATATTTAATGATGTGGTTCACCCGTAGAGAATTTGACAGAAACGCTTGGTTCTATACCGATGCTGATGTTCGTGGTGGTTTGCATTGGAAGGCTCTTTGCGATATGCAACTTCCAATCCCCACCCTCACCAAACAACAAGAAATAGTTAAGGAATACAACGTAATCAAAAACCGCATAGCCTTAAACCAGCAACTGATAAAAAAGCTAGAAGAAACCGCCCAAGCTATTTACAAACAATGGTTTGTTGATTTTGAATTCCCCGATGAAAACGGCAAACCCTATAAAAGTAGTGGCGGTGAAATGGTTTTTAATGAGGAACTGGAAAAGGAAATTCCATTAGGATGGGAAGTGAAATCATTTACAAAAATTATTAAACTGAGTGGCGGAGGAACTCCCGACACACATAATGATAGTTATTGGCATGGCAACATTCCATTTTTCACACCTGTAGATGTATCAAATTGTTACTATTCAATACATACTCAAAAAAACATAACAGAGTTAGGGCTAAAAAATAGTAGTACAAAACTTTATTCCAAAAATACTGTTTTTGTTACAGCAAGGGGAACAGTTGGAGCTGTTTCATTAGCAGGTTGTGAAATGACTATGAATCAAAGTTGTTATGCAATAAGAGGAACAAAAGATATTAATCAGTTTTTTGTTCATCAATTTACCATTGAAGCAATTGCCAAATTAAAAAATGAAGCAATAGGTGCTGTTTTTGCAGCATTAGTAACAAAAGATTTTGATAGTCAACAGCTTATAGAGCCTAATAAAGAATTAATTAAATTTTACGGCTTAAAAATTAAGCCTGTGTATGACTTTATTTTGATAATCACTCAACAAAATCAGAAGTTATCAGAAATGACAAACCTTCTTCTCTCTAAGCTTGCCACTATAGAAAACTAACCCCATGCCTAATAGCGAAATGCTTATCTACCAAAACTCGGATGGCAAGATCAAAATTGATGTGCGCCTGGAGGAAGAAACGGTTTGGTTAACACAGGCGCAATTATGTGAACTCTTTCAAAAATCAAAAGCCACCATCAGCGAGCATATTAGAAATGTATTTGAAGAGGGTGAACTAGATGAAAAAGTGGTTGTTCGGAAATTCCGAACAACCACTCAACACGGCGCGATAGTTGGCAAAACACAAGAAGTTGAAGTCAATGGTTATAACCTCGATGTCATCATCTCAGTAGGCTATCGGGTAAAATCTCCCCAAGGCACACAGTTTAGAATTTGGGCGACCCAGCGCCTTAAAGAATACATTATTAAAGGCTTTGCTTTAAATGACGACCGCTTTAAATCGGGTACGTCGATGAACTACTTTAATGAGCTACAAGAGCGTATTCGTGACATTCGTTTGTCTGAGCGCTTCTTCTATCAAAAAATTAAAGACATCTACACCATAAGCATTGATTACAATCCCAAGGATGAAAAAACCGTCGCGTTTTTTAAAGTAGTGCAAAACAAATTACTGTGGGCGATTAGTCAACAAACCGCCGCTGAATTGGTTTATCGCCGAGTCGATGCTAGTTTGCCATTATTGGGTATGCAAGCGTTTGATAAGAGCAATACAGTCTCGATTAAAAAGTCTGATGTCAGTATTGCTAAGAATTATCTAAATGAAGATGAGCTAAAACTACTGGGTCTATTGGTAGAGCAATATTTAGCTTTTGCAGAAACGATGGCACTCCAGCAAACCCCCATGTATATGAACGATTGGAGTAAGCGTTTAGATGCTATTTTGCAACTCAACGGTAGAGACTTATTAAACCATGCCGGTAAAATCACTCATGCGATGGCGCTGGAGAAATCTGAAGCCGAATTAGAGCAATATCGAATCAGTCTAAAAGCTCTTGAAAAAGCGCAATCTCTAAATGAACTAGAAGCAGATATTAAAAAGTTAGGGTCAGAGCTAGTACAGTTAATAAATACGGACTTCTAGGTTTTTGCCTAAAGAAAGTGCGTACTTTTTAAGTGTAGATAACTTTATATCTTCAGCATGATTTTCTATGCGTGAAATAGCTGATTTTTTAGTATGTAAACGAGTGGCTAATTCTTCTTGTGTAACGCCTTCAGCTTCTCGTACTTCTTTTAACATAAGGCCGATTTTAAATAGCTGATAATTTTCATCAAAATTATTAGAGAAGTCTTCATCTCGTGATTTTCGGCTTAGAATATATTTTTGTAGGTCGCTCATTTATTCTTCCTCATTAGATAATCTTTTTTTCTTTGTTCTGAGAGTAAAATTTCTGCTTTAGGTGTTTTCTGAGTTTTCTTTTGAAAGCCATTAGTTAAAACCACAAAGTTTACAGCATCAAAAAATCCAAGTATCCGGAAAATGTTATTACCTTGTTGAACTCTAATTTCCCATAAATCATCTGTATTTGTTAGTTTTTTAAAATAAGTCGCAGGAACGAGTTCCAATTCTTCAACAAGTTGCAAAACCCAAGTAACTTTTTGAGCTTGTTTGCTGTTTAAACTGTCTAGAAATTGTTCAATGGGGCATTCATTCGTTTGTGTTCGATAAAATATAATTTCTCTCATAATGGTTCATGTTAACTTATATGTGAACATTAGAGCAAGCGTAAACAACTGATTATTAGATTATTAGCAATATGAGCTATACTAAAACACTAAGCAGATATTAAAAAGTTAGGTCAGCCCAACAATGAAGTTTACTGAAGAAAAATTAGAACAGGCTTTTATTGAGTTGTTGGGAAATGAGAACTTCCCACACCATCTAGGTAATACCCTTTCAAGAGCCTTGGACGAGGTTTTA
>CAIQNQ010000197.1 GCA_903873165.1 uncultured Methylococcaceae bacterium
CCAGTCGGTGGCATAAGCACTAAGTCCTTTCCAAATCCCGGGAGCAGCAACTTTGGGAGCTATATATTTAACGATTTTTGCGACAGGTACGCCATTACGAGCAATCACTACCTCCTCATCCCGTTCGGCGGCAACAATAAGTGTGGATAAGCGATTTTTGGCTTCAAGCATATTAACTTGCATAGCATATATCCTGTGATTAGCTAATGTTAGCCAACTATATTTAGTGTTTTTTAAATGTCAATTAGGATTGTCAAGAATAGGCAAAGACTTAAGTTTACTCCGCCTCCTGTTCTTTGATACTGTTTGGACAAATATTGTACCGTATTTATATTCAAAAAAGGTCAATTGAATTTGCTACCAAGACAGGGATGGAACAAGGCAAATGGCAAGAAAAGCTTAAAATAATCGAAACTGCCAATCGTATAGGCTTACCCATGCAAGCTATTATTGAACTTACCGGGCTTGATGAGGAAAAAATAAATGCATTACTGCCCAAGAGAGAACCCACTTAAGGCTAACATTAAGTGGGTTAAAACAAACTAAGCAACAATTGAAATATCCGAGGCTACTAAGGCTGGATGAGTTGTTGTTCCTAAAATAGCTACCTTAACAGCTGCGCCTGCAGCATTGCCATCTGCATCGTAGTACAATGCCCCTGAGGTACTGTTATAAATGAAGTGTGAAGTTGCTGTCGTACCTTGAATCCGCGCCTCTTATCAAAAACAATTTGCTGATTTAGCGAAAGCTATTTTTGAGCATATTATGGTGCCTTATGAGCATGAACCCAAAATGCTACAGGCCATTATTGAAAGTCGAGCGATGTTCAATAATATGCTAAAGATGTTCGATAATATGCTAAATAAGATGGGAGAAATAAGTGAGTAAACCACAAGATGATTATATAAAATTAATAGCACACTATGAACAATTAGATAACGGTCAGAAAGCGATGTTGCGCCGCGCAAGTAGTCCTGATGACATGATGGGTATTGCTGCGTTTTATCAGTTAATTAGTGCGACATGTTTTCAATTGAAGCAATATGAAAAACAAGCAGTCC
This sequence comes from uncultured Methylococcaceae bacterium, assembly GCA_903873165.1. Classification (GTDB taxonomy): domain Bacteria; phylum Pseudomonadota; class Gammaproteobacteria; order Methylococcales; family Methylomonadaceae; genus Methylobacter_C. The sequence goes on from CAIQNQ010000197.1 coordinate 1,062, forward strand.
AATTGGTTTATTTTTTACCTTGGATTGAACAGCGAGTTAAAGGTAAGCCACTCGGTAGAACATTACATGAGCATGGGATTAGTGAAAAGCGATTATTTTTAGTGGTACGTCGTGAATCTCCAGATGATTTGATTCAATTACGACGCATAGTACAGCAAATTAAGTCTGTTGCTTATGCTGATTGGTCAGAATTGGGGAGCTTTTTATTTTATTGGGGAAAAAAGAATAAGCACCAATTAATGCGTGACTTTTACTTATCCTCTTCATCACAAACTCAAGAATCAATTGAAGATTAATCATGCCTATCATTAGTCGTTTTTTGGGCATTATTATTACCATGTATTGGTCTGATCATAGTCCCCCGCATTTCCATGCAAAATATGGCGAATACGAAATCATTGTCACCATTGATGGTGGTATCGTTGAAGGAAAATTTCCAAAACGTGCATTAAAGCATGTACTGGAATGGCTCGACTTACATCAGGAAGAATTATTGGAAAATTGGCATTGCTGCCAACAACGCGAACCTTTAAAAGATATTGCACCTTTGGAGTAACTCTAATGATATTACATATTACCGATGCTAAACATCTACAAGATTACCAAGTGTGGCTTAAATTTAATGATGACCAAGAAGGTATCGTTGATTTAAGTAAAGAGTTGTGGGGATCTATGTTTGAACCGCTAAAAGACTTAAGCTTGTTCAGTCAAGTCAAATTAGATTCTGAGTTAGACACGATTACCTGGCCGAATGGGGCTGATTTAGCGCCCGAATTTTTACATGAATTATTACAGCAATCACAAGGAATACAGCATGTCTGATAAAAACTTGGTCAATTACCATATTTTGATTTCCCACAACTCATCATGTTTAAACCGTGACGATATGGGAATGCAAAAAACCGCTGTTTTTGGTGGTACACGGTTCGTATCTCTAGTCAAAGTTTGAAGCGTGAAATAAGAAAACCACGTTTAGAAGCGCATGTAAATAGTTATTTGAAGCAACATTTTGGTGAACCCTCTATTCGTACCCGTGATTTAACAAAATTAAATGAGAAATTTATTGTTGAATTAAGTGATGAGTTTGAGCCTGCTTTTATTAATGAAGCAATTGATCGATTTGTTAAAACTACAAAATCTATTGCCAGCGAAAGTGAGCAAGATGCAATAGAAGAGGGTGCCGAGTCTTTAGAAACAGAAGTCACTAAAAAAGTCAGTAATAAAATTGCTGTGGCGCCTTGGGTCATTAATGAAATACGTGAAATTTGTCGTGTAATAAAAGCGGTTAAAGAAGAAGGCTTGTCTGAGGATGAGCTTAAAAAAATTAATGAGGCGTTCGATAAGCAAAAAAAGAAAAAGAAAAGTCGGGAAGAACTAATTGATGAAGCTATAGGAAAGAAAATTGAAAAACAGTTAAAAGAAAAATCCGATGTCATGGCAACCGCACTGGCTACGTGCAACATTGATGAGAAGGCCAGAATACGGTATCGTAATGCCTCAAGTGGATGAATTACAGGAGATAAGAGTCATGTTGGCAGATAAATTAGAAGTATGGGCAAAAGCTTATATCGCTGAAGGTGAAATTAAAGGCAGACAAGAAGGTAAACAAGAAGGAAGGCAAGAGGGCAAGCAGGAAGGTAGGCAAGAGGGCGAAGCCCTCGCGTTACAAAAGTTATTGGCTAAACGCTTTGGCGTTATCCCTGTTGAAATCACCGCACAAATTGCTAATGCTTCTTTAGAACAAATTGAACAATGGTTCGATGCCGCAATTGATGCTCATTTTTTAACCGACGTCTTTAAATAACCAAAATTAAATAGCCAGTTTATCAGTTCTATTAATGCGAATTAGTCTAGGAAAACTACCTAAATCAAGCAGTTTAGGGTGAGTTGCATTACGTGATTTAATGTATTTAAACTAATGTTTTTTTATAACACATTGTTTAAATTATAAAATAATCTATCCCCCCCCCCAAAAAAAGCATCCCTTAACTCCAACCTATCCACCCCTTAACGCCGTGACGTTAACTCTTTATCGATATAGGCATAACCCCTTATCGCAGACACGTTAACTCTTTAACGGTGCAGTAATAACCCCTTAACGCCGAGACGATAACTCTTTAACGGTGCAACGTTAACCCCTTACCGCCGAGACGATAACTCTTTAACGATGCAGCGTTAACCCCTTAACGCCAAGAAGTTAACCCTTTAACGGTGCAGGGTTAACCCCTTAACGCCGCATTATCCACCCTTAAAGATTGCCATCATAAGGGGTGCTGGTAAACCGTCAATTAACGATTAAAAACTTCTGCTTATCTCTCGTTAACCAATAATCTGTCGCGAGTTGATAGGCCGCTTCTTGCGTATCAGCTTTACCCAGTAATTTTAAGGCAATTGCCGCAGTACCCACTATAGATTGTTCAGCGTATTCATCTTGCTCTACACCTTGCCATACTAACGCCAAATGTCTTGGGTCCATTTCTTCGTCTTTAACATGGCGGCGGGTGAAAAGTGCTGGCCAGTTTTCATCTGATAACTCACCGTTGTGTACGCTTTGTACTAAGCAATCTACATCGGGATTGCGTTCAGTTTCGCCACCTTCACCTTTTAATACCGCAGCATGGGGTTGTTGCAATAAAGCAGCAGCTTCTTGATGCACAGGGCGATAGCCGGGGTGAAATATACCTTGGATACTATGGGCGGCATTAAATGGATTAATGAGGCGGACTAGCGTGTGTACAGGCGAACGTAAACCTAATAAGGGTCTGAGTTCTATAATCTCGTGCAGTTTGGGGCAAAACTGTTCGAGAGATAAATAACTGAAATGTGTGTCTTTGAGTTGTTGCTTCGCTTCTGACACCGAAGTAGCAGCACTTATGCCTAAATATTTGAGCATATCTTGTGTGTAAAGTCGGCCTGCGGTATGACCGCCAGCTCCGTGCATAAAGA
>CAIQNQ010000198.1 GCA_903873165.1 uncultured Methylococcaceae bacterium
ACTTTATCTGAATTAATGTTGGGTATGGAATATGGCTTAGATCACTTCAAGTTTTTTCCTGCTGAAGCGGCCGGCGGTATTCCGATGTTAAAGTCTATTGCTGGCCCTGTACCTTATGTAACTTTCTGCCCAACTGGAGGCATTTCGCCTGAGAACTACAATGCTTATTTAAAATTAAGTAATGTAGCTTGTGTAGGTGGATCTTGGTTAGTGCCTGCGGATGCGGTTAAAGCAAAAGATTGGGATAAAGTAACCGCTTTAGCAAAACAAGCGATTGATGACGTGCAAAAATAAGTTTCGCTAATCCATTATTAACCACCCGTCATATTCATATAACGCAATATGACGGGTTGTTCATTAATATTAAATTCATGAGTTTCTGGCTTAATCAACATTGCATCAATAATAGTCTGTTTTAACAAAGCCATATCATTAGGATGCTCCCTAAGTACCGCTTTTAAATCCACCGAATGCTCATTCCCCAAACAAAGTAATAAGCGGCCTTCTACGGTTAAGCGCACCCTATTACACTGACTACAAAAATTATGACTGTGTGGAGAAATAAACCCCACTCGAGATTTTGTACCTAATAATTGATGATAGGTTGATGGCCCCCCGGTTTTTTCAAGTGTAGGCACTAAATTATATTTTCGGGTGATATCTTTTAGAATCAGATCGCTTGAATAATACGCTTCAGCTCGATCATGTTGGGAAACAATACCCAAAGGCATTTCTTCTATAAAACTAATATCCAATTCATTATTAATTGCAAATTGTACTAAGTCATTTACTTCGAGATGATTCCGATTTTTTAAAATAACAGCATTAATTTTAATGCGTTCAAACCCTACCGCTTTGGCTACTTGAATGCCTTTTAAAACCTGTTTTAAATCACCTGTACGCGTAATTTCTTTAAACTTTTCAATATTTAAAGTATCCAAACTAATATTGATACGTTTAACACCCGCCGCTTTTAAATCTTTTGCCATGCTAACTAACTGAGAGCCATTGGTGGTGATAACTAACTCACTTAAACCTTTAAGATGCCCTAGTTTAGTTAACAACTCCAAAGCCCCCTTTCTAACTAAAGGTTCCCCCCCTGTTATCCTGATTTTTTTTACCCCTAACTCCACAAAAGCTTGAGCAAGTATAAAAATTTCTTCTAACGATAAAATTTGTGCTCTCGGCAAAAAAGTCATTTCTTCTGCCATGCAATACACACAACGAAAGTCACATCGATCCGTGATAGAAATTCTTAAATAATCAACCGTTCTACCGAAGCGATCAATCAAAGTTGGAGCGGTAACAAATTTTGTCATAATGCAAAAATCATAAAATCTAAAAGTAATTCATGTTATTGTAACATTAGCCATAGGGTTCTTTACTCAACAATCTACATTTGTATTTTTAAATGACTATACTAATAAGCTAATGTTTAATCACTAAACCGGACTTTAGATATCATCAATTGAGACAAAATAGTCGTTAATATGGCATAATAAACGGCTTTATACTTATAGACTTACATCCCTCATGCCTTTGTCAAATTGTTTAACCCTATTACAGTTTTACCAGCTAGACTAGTCATGAAACTTAACGATCAAAAACTAATTGAGTTGGGCTTAGCCGTTATTCAAGTGGAAGCCGAAGCCATCAATGCTTTAACTGACCAAATAAACGAACATTTTGTTAATGCTTGCAAAATTTTATTTGCTTGTAAAGGTCGAGTCATCGTAACGGGCATGGGGAAATCCGGCCATATAGCCGGTAAAATTGCCGCCACATTGGCCAGCACTGGCACGCCAGCTTTTTTTGTGCATCCTGGTGAAGCTAGTCACGGTGATTTAGGCATGATTACTAAACAAGATGTAGTTCTAGCTTTATCAAATTCGGGTGAAACAGAAGAAATTCTAAAAATTTTACCCTTGCTTAAACGTTTAGGTATTCCTCTAATTGCTATGACGGGACATCCATCCTCTACTCTAGCCACCGTAGCAACGACACATATCAATGTCAGTGTTGCTCAAGAAGCCTGTTCATTAGGACTTGCCCCAACCTCTAGCACAACAGCAGCTTTAGTTATGGGAGATGCTTTAGCAGTATCTCTTTTAGAAGCCAGAGGTTTTACCAGAGATGACTTTGCCTTATCTCATCCAGGCGGCAGTTTAGGTAAACGTTTACTGTTAAGAGTCAAGGACATCATGCACACGGGCAATAACATTCCCCAAGTTTCAGAACTTGCCTTTATTAGTCATGCTTTACTCGAAATGACTGAAAAAAAGCTTGGCATGACAGCTGTTGTTGATAAAGACTCAGTTGTTATTGGTATTTTTACTGACGGTGACTTAAGACGCACTTTAGCAAAAAATATTGACCTACATAACTCAAGTATCAGTCAAGTAATGACCCAAGCCTGTACCGTTATTTCTGCTGATATGCTTGCCGCTGAGGCTATGCAGATAATGGAGAGCAAACAAATAAATGCTCTTTTAGTTGTTGATAATGACTGCAAAGCAATTGGAGCATTAAACATGCATGATTTGCTCAGAGCTGGAATTGTATAATGTTGATAAAAGACACTAACGTTACTACTGATATTTTAGAAAGGGCAAAAAAACTTAAACTGTTAATTCTTGATGTCGACGGCGTCTTAACTGACGGTAAACTTTTTTTTGACCAAGAAGGTAATGAGTACAAATGTTTTCATGCCCGAGATGGTCATGGTATTAAATTGTTACGTCAAACTGGAGTTGAAATCGCTGTTATTTCTGGACGGAAATCAAAAACAGTTGAACTGCGTATGAAAAACCTAGGCATTCAACTTATTTATCAAGGCCATGAACATAAATTGCAGGCTTTCAATGAAATTATCGAGAAACTGAGTATTTCTCCTGATCAAGCGGCTCATATCGGTGATGATTTGCTTGATCTCCCCATTATGACTAGAGTTGGCTTGGCTATAGCTGTTAGTGACGCAAACTTTGCTGTTAAACAAAGAGCGCATTGGTGTACGACAGAACTAGGCGGGCAGGGTGCTGCACGCGAAGCGTGTGATTTAATTATGCAAGCCCAAGGCACTTACGAAGCTATTTTAAACAATTATCTTCAATGAGCTTAACTGAAAATAAACGCTATATTTTCTTAACAATCATTGCCTTACTCAGTGCTTGGTTAGCTAAAAATAGCGAAACATTACTAGTTTCTACAACCAATAATCCAGCTCATAGCCCAGATTACTTTAGTAATGGTTACCATAAATGGCAAATGAATGAACAAGGTACTTTAAAAAGCAAATTGAACGCCAATAAAATTATTCATTACAGTGATGACCAGACCACTCGTTCTACAAAACCAGTTATGGTATTTTATAATGCTAAAAATCCACCTTGGGTTATCTATTCAGAAACGGGTGTACTTTCAGCTGACGGCAAAGAGTTATTATTAGGAGGCCAAGTAACCATTGAACGTAGCAAAACCAATAAACGGGGTTCTTTAACGATACATACCAGTATGTTAAAAGTTCAACCTGATAAAAATTATGCCGAAACTAAAGAGTGGACTGAATTTATAAACCCACCCAATAAAACAACAGGAACAGGGATGAAAATGACTTACATTGAGCCAATTCATATAGAATTTCTTGCCAATGTTAAAGGTAATTATGAACATAAATAAAAAATACGTTTACTATTGTTGCGCCTTATTACTTAGCTTTAACTACATTGATGTATGGGCATTATCAACAGATGCTGAAAAACCCATTGTTATCGACTCTAACACGGCTAGTTATGATGATAAAACAGCAACCAGCATATATACAGGTGATGTAGTATCAATACAAGGCAGTATCAAAGTAAACTCTGACAAATTGACAGTTTATTTCATCAATGGTGAAGCGGACAAGCTTGTTTTTACTGGTAATAAAGCTAAGTTTAAACAAACACCTAATGAAGGTGACGAAGACATTACAGGTGAGGCGTTAATTGGTGAATTTTATCCAAAGAAAAATTTACTCATCCTGATGAACGAATCAACAGTCTGGCAAGGCAATACCACCTATTCAAGTAATTACATTGAATACGACATTAAAACATCACTTGTTAAGGCTGGAGAAAAAAGCTCTGACTCTAAACGTGTACATGTTGTGCTTAATCCAAAAACAACCAATTAATAGTTCAATATAAAGCCAACATTAATTTAACTTTTTATAAAATGGCGACATTAGCAGCTCATAACCTAATTAAAACCTATAATAAACGCAATGTAGTTGACGGGGTTTCTTTGTACGTCAATAGCAACGAAGTGGTAGGCTTGCTTGGACCCAATGGTGCAGGTAAAACCACTAGTTTTTATATAATGGTGGGATTAATTAAAGCCGATGAAGGCCAAATAACCTTAGATGCAAAAGATATTACCCTTGCACCGATGCATGTTAGGGCAATAAACGGCATTGGCTATTTACCTCAAGAACCCTCAGTATTCCGTAAACTGAGTGTTGCAGACAATTTGCGTGCAGTGTTACAAATTCGTAGCAATTTAACATCAGTAGAAATTGAACAAAACATCGATAAATTATTATCCGAATTTAATATTGAACATCTGCGCAACCAAATTGCCCTTGGCTTATCAGGTGGTGAGCGTAGAAGAGTTGAGATTGCTAGAGCTTTAGCGACTGACCCAAAGTTTATCTTACTCGATGAACCCTTTGCTGGCGTTGACCCGATTTCTGTTGATGACATCAAAAAAATCATTGAGCATCTTAAAGATAGAGGCATAGGTGTTTTAATTACCGAACACAACGTAAGAGAAACATTGGGAATCTGTAATCGCGCATATATACTAAACAATGGTAAAGTAATTGCGGATGGTTCAGCTAATGCCATCGTAGAAAATGTAGAAGTCAGAGAAGTGTATCTAGGGAAAAATTTTAGTCTCTAATAAAAACCGTTAAATTTGCACACATTAACAATATTTGCCGATATATCGGATTTAAAAATTACACATTAAAATCATGAAACAGACATTAAGTCTTAGGCTAGGCCAACAATTAACCATGACACCTCAACTGCAACAAGCTATAAAGCTGTTGCAAATGTCAACACTCGACTTACAACAAGAAATCCAGCAAGTCCTTGAGTCAAATGTCATGTTAGAAATTAATGATGAAGACTCAAGTCCTAGTGATGATTTTTTTAATCCACCGGATAAAAAGCCTGAAAATACTGATAGCTTTACTAGCGAAGGCTCACAAACTAACATCCCTGATGAATTACCCACAGACTCTTCATGGGATGATACCTTTGAAAGCTCAGTATCATCTGGCTTAAATAATAATGAAATTATTGAATTTGAGGCTCAACGCAGCAACGCACCTACCCTACAAGATCACTTGCTATGGCAACTGGAATTAACACATTTTTTAGATCGCGATCACGCTATTGCTATCGCCATTATTGATTCCATTAATGAAGACGGTTATTTGATGAGTAGTCCAGAAGATATTTATGAAGGACTCAAAAATCAATTTGATGATCTAGACTTTGATGAAGTTAATGCCGTTCTACATAGAATTCAACAATTTGACCCTACTGGCGTGGGTGCGATTGATTTAGCAGATTGTTTACGTTTACAACTGCTCCAACTCCCTGACTCTACGACTTATAAAAGAGAAGCCCTCATTATTGTTACGCAACACCTTAAATTGCTGGCCAGTCAAGAACAGGCAAAATTATTAAAAAAATTAGACGTTACCGAAAAGGAACTCTCTAATATTGTCGCCTTAATACGTACACTTGATCCAAAACCTGGCGCAAAAATAGAAGAAACTGAGTCAGAATATATTATTCCTGACGTTTATGTCAGCAAAAGAAATAACCAATGGCAAGTCAATTTAAATCCTGATATTGCCCCAAAACTACGGATTAACCCATTCTATTCAACGCTCATTAAACGCGCTGATAATAGTAAGGACAATGTTTTCATGAAAGACCACTTACAGGAAGCCAAGTGGTTTATTAAAAATTTGCATAATAGAAATGACACCTTATTACGAGTTGCTCGCAGTATTATTGAGAAACAAACTGGATTTCTTGATCATGGGTCTATTGCAATG
>CAIQNQ010000199.1 GCA_903873165.1 uncultured Methylococcaceae bacterium
CTTGGTGACCATAGCGAATGTGAACCACCCGATCCCATCCCGAACTCGGAAGTGAAACCATTTAGCGCCGATGATAGTGTGGCAGTTTGCCATGCGAAAGTAGGGAATTGCCAAGCTCTTATTCTAAAAACCCAAGCTATATCGCTTGGGTTTTTTTTTGCCTAAGATTTTATTGTTTGTAAAATATAATAATTTTGACTCTTTTTGAAATAATTTATGAAAACTGATTGGGAAATGTGTAATACAGTTTTGTTAGATATGGATGGAACTTTACTAGATTTGAGTTTTGATAATTATTTTTGGCATGAATATGTGCCACTTAATTTTGCAAAACAAAATGATATTGACATTGAAGTGGCAAAGTCACAATTAACACCCTTGTTTAAAGAGATGGAAGGTACGATAGAATGGTACTGTTTAGATTATTGGACTAAAGAATTAAATTTAGATATTTCAGGGTTAAAGATTGAGATTTCAGAAAAAATATCTATTTTGCCTCATGCGGTAGAGTTTTTATTTAAACTTAAGCAATCAACTAAAAAAATTTTAATGGTTACAAATGCTCATAGGGAAAGTTTGTATTTAAAACTAGAAAAAACTAAAATTGATTTATATTTTGATGAAATTATAAGTTCTCATGATTATGGTGTTCCTAAAGAGAATTTATTATTCTGGTCACGCTTACAACAAGAATATTGTTTTGATTTAGATAAAACGATCTTGTTTGATGATAGCCTAGCTGTTTTAGACACTGCAAAGAATTTTGGAATAAAACATTTAATCCATTTATGTAAACCTGATAGTACGTTACCAGCGAAATCATCATTAAAATTTAATTATATAACTGACTTTAGCGAGCTTATGAATGTCTTGTAAAGTGGTTAAGGTACCTGAATTTATAATAACTTATATTTTATTAAAATGGGTTGACTATTCAATACATCCATCCTATAGTCTATACTTTTAAATATCGGAGTTTTAATGTGAGTGATTTAGTTCTTCATGTAAGTGATAGTGAGTTTAACGAGAAAGTTATTAAAGCGAACGGTCCTGTGCTAGTGGATTATTGGGCTGAGTGGTGCGGTCCATGTAAGATGATAGCCCCTGTTCTTGATGCGGTAGCACAAGAATATGAAGGTAAATTAACAGTTGTTAAAATAAACATTGATGAAAATGATCAGACGCCGCAGATTTATGGTGTTCGTGGTATTCCAACACTTATGCTATTTAAAAATGGTGAAGTAGAAGCAACTAAAGTGGGTGCCTTGACTAAAGCCGAATTAGCAAAGTTTATTGATAGTAATATATAAAATATTAGCTTCAGATCTGTTTGAAGTATAGACGGATCTGAATAGTTAAGCTATAATTCATCGTTGTGATTGCATAATCACATCAAAGTTGCCATTCGAATTAAAATCCTGTTTTCTCCCTTTTGTTATTTTATCTTTTTTGAAGAGATAAATGACTGTTCTTTGAGTTACCTTTTATATGAATCTTACCGAGTTAAAATTAAAACAAATCAGCGAAGTTATTGAAATTGCTGAATCATTAGGCTTAGAAAATGTTGCTAGGTCACGAAAACAAGATTTAATATTTGCCATATTAAAGAAACAAGCAAAAGCAGGAGATGATATTTCAGGAGATGGAGTACTTGAAATACTTCAAGATGGATTTGGATTTTTAAGGACTCCAGGATGTTCATATTTAGCCGGTCCCGATGATATCTATGTATCCCCCAGTCAAATTAGACGTTTTTCGCTTAAAACCGGGGATACGATAACAGGAAAGATTAGACCTCCTAAAGATAACGAACGTTATTTCGCAATGCTCAAGGTTGATCAAATAAACTTTGAACCGCCAGAAAATACCAAAAATAAGATTACATTTTCAAATTTAACCCCGCTATTTGCTAAACATAAATTTTCATTAGAACAAGGTAATGGTACCAGCGAAGATTTAACCGGTAGAATTATCGACCTAATTGCTCCTATAGGCAAAGGGCAGCGAGGCTTAATTGTTTCACCTCCTAAAGCCGGTAAAACAATGATATTACAAAGTCTAGCTCAGGCAATAGCAGAGCGAAATCCTGAATGCTATCTTATTGTCTTATTGATAGATGAAAGACCCGAAGAAGTCACTGAGATGGAGCGTTGTGTTCGTGGCGAAGTTATTTCAAGTACTTTTGATGAGCCAGCTACCAGACACGTACAAGTAGCAGAGATGGTAATTGAAAAGGCTAGACGTTTAGTAGAGCATAAACATGATGTGGTAATTTTGCTGGATTCTATTACTCGACTTGCTAGAGCCTATAATACGGTTGTACCTTCATCTGGTAAAATCTTAACAGGTGGTGTTGATGCGAATGCTTTAGAAAAACCTAAACGATTTTTTGGTGCAGCAAGAAATATTGAAGAGGGTGGTAGCTTGACAATCATAGCGACGGCTTTAGTTGATACTGGATCGAGAATGGATGAGGTGATCTATGAAGAGTTTAAAGGAACTGGTAACATGGAGTTACATTTAGATCGAAAAATTGCTGAGAAAAGGATTTATCCAGCTATTAACATCAATCGATCTGGTACAAGAAGAGAGGAATATTTAGTTGATCCTGATACTCTTCAAAAAACCTGGATACTACGTAAAATTTTACAACCTATGGATGAGACAGCTGCATCTGAGTTTTTAATTGGAAAATTAAAAGATTTTAAGACGAATGCTGAATTTTTTGATTCTATGAAGCGATAAATCGATAAGGTATTTATATGAACGACATTACTCTTTTGATACATGCATTAATTCTTGGTTTAGTTGAAGGGTTGACCGAATTTCTTCCAGTTTCATCGACTGGACATTTAATTTTGGCAGGCCAATTACTAGGCTTTAATGATGATAAGGGAAAAGTTTTTGAAATCGCTATCCAGTTTGCGGCAATTTTAGCGGTGGTGTGGGAATACCGAACCCGATTGCTTAACACGGTTATGGGTTTGCGATCTGAAGCGACATCTCAACGTTTAGCGATCAATTTGATCGTTGCTTTTATGCCGGCCGCGATTTTAGGTTTTTTGTTTTTAAAACAAATTAAATACTATCTATTTAATCCTTTTGTTGTTGCTACTGCTTTTATTGTCGGTGGTTTTTTAATTCTTTGGGCTGAACGACGTCAACATGTAATTCATGTTGAAACGGTCGATGACTTAACTTGGCGGGATGCCTTAAAAGTTGGTTTTGCTCAGGCTTTAGCCATGATACCTGGCACTTCACGTTCAGGTGCTACCATTATTGGTGGATTATTTTTTGGTTTGTCACGTCGTGCGGCCACTGAATTTTCATTCTTTCTTGCTATACCCACTATGTTTGCCGCTACTTTGTATGATGTTTACAAGAATCGGGATTTATTTAGTGTCGATGATATTGCATTATTTGCAGTGGGTGGCTCGGTGTCTTTTATCAGTGCTTTTATTGCCGTGCGTGGCTTAATTCGATTCATTAGTCGCCATGACTTTACCGTATTTGCTTGGTATCGAATTGCTTTTGGTATTATTGTCTTAGTATCTGCGCAAATGGGTTGGGTTGATTGGGCGAATCATTAATTTAACTTATTGATCTTAGGTTTTCACCGCAATCATACAGGCGAAATTAAACCACTGAAAGTAAGTACCGATGCGATCAAAGCTGGCTCTTTCTAGTAGTTCGTAATTTTCATCTAAGCGATAGGGGATTAGAACATTTTCTAATGCTTCACGTTTACGTTGATTTTCAATATCAGTGTAATGACTCTGAGACACTTTAAACTGTAGGTAGTGATCAATATACAAACGGTTTAAGACAGGGTCATTAACGAGAATCTTTTCAGACAGTAATACAATGCCACCCGGCTTAAGCGCATGATAAATGTCCTTAAGCAATTGTTCTCTACCTATAGGTCTGACAAATTGTAGAGTCCAATTAAGAATGACAATATTGCAAGCGGGTAACGGAGGAAGGTCACAAAGATCTGCACTCATTAGCTTGATTCTACCCGCGGCTAATTGCGTGGACAATTTCTCTCTGGCTTTGTCCAACATGGATTCTGAATTGTCATACCCTATAAATAGAGCGCTAGATGGGCATTTTGCGTGTTGAGTTAAATACTCTAAGGAAGTCCCAGTTGAGCAGCCTAAATCACAAACAATACCGCCTGTTTCTGGCAAAAAATCCATAATAAGATCAGCTTGAATGCGTTGCACTTCATCATAAAAAGGCACGCTTCTGGACACCATGTTATCAAAGACTTTAGCTACCTTTTCATCAAAGGCAAAATCTTCGACTTTATGGATGTGCTGAAATACTCTATCTTGTTCGCTCATCGTAGGAACTGATTGATGCGATAAAAACTAAGAGTCATCAACCTGATCAGCCAGCTGGGCTAGTTGTTTAACAAGCTTATCTAATTCAGCTGTAGTTTCAGCGCGAACTGTAGCGTGAGCTACTTTACGGCCATTGCGGGGCGCTTTATCGTAAAGATGAAGATGGGTGTTTGGTATAGCCAATATTTCTGCAGTACTTGAAACATTGCCAATAAAATTAACCATAGCAGCCTTACCAACAGCAGTGGTTGAACCTAAAGGTAAATCTAGGATGGCTCGGATATGATTTTCAAATTGGCTCGTTTCGGCACCCTCAATCGTCCAATGTCCTGAATTATGCACGCGAGGGGCAAATTCATTGGCAATGAGTTGACCATTAACATCAAATAATTCTAGGGCTAACACGCCGACATAATCTAAGGCCTCTAATAAGCGTGTTACATAGTCTTGGGCTTGTGTTTGGGCCATATCATTATCAATACATTTAGCGATTCTTAAAATGCCATCTTTATGCGTGTTTTCTGATAAAGGATAAAACACGATAGCGCCAGAAACACTTCGGGCGGCAATAATTGAGACTTCTCTATTAAAAGGTACGAAGCCTTCTAAAACCGCAGGTGCCCCAGCTAGAACTTGCCATGCGGAGGCTAAGTCATCAGCTGATTTAATCAGAGATTGTCCTTTACCGTCATAACCCATCGTGCAACTTTTTAAAATAGCAGGGTAGCCAATATGGCTAATAGCCAATTCTAAGTCCGCAAAACTATTAACGGGTGCATAGGGTGCAGTGGGGATGTTAATATCCCTGAAAAATGCTTTTTCAATTAAACGATCTTGCGCAACCGCTAAAGCTTTTGGGGCTGGGTGAACTTGGGTATGTGAAGCAAGAAACTCAGCCACATCGGCAGGTACATTTTCAAATTCGTAAGTGACAACATCCGCTAGGTCGGCAAGTTCAGCGAGTAAGCGAGGATCATCATAGTCACCATGCAGATGGTGACCTAGGCTATTTGCACACGCTTCATCTGATGGATCAAGAAAAACAAATTCTAAGCCTAAAGGGTAACCCGCTAAAGCAATCATTCTGGCAAGTTGCCCTGCACCTAAAATGCCAATTTTCATAATGATACCTCTCTAGGATCAGAGTTTGCCAGCACCGTTTCAGTTTGAGCTTTTCTATACGCATCTAGGGCTGGTCGATATTGCTTATGCTTATTGCTGATAATCGCGGCTGCTAAGAGTGCTGCATTGATGGCGCCCGCTTTTCCTATCGCTAAAGTGCCCACTGGAATGCCAGCCGGCATTTGTACGATAGATAGTAAAGAGTCCATCCCATTCAAAGCTTTAGATTGCACAGGCACACCTAAGACAGGCAAAGCGGTTTTAGCGGCGGTCATTCCGGGTAGGTGAGCTGCGCCACCTGCACCAGCAATAATGACTTCTAGGCCTTTGGCTTCAGCAGTTTCTGCATATTGGAAAAGTTTGTCAGGCGTTCTATGTGCCGACACAACTTCAACTTGATGAGGTATGCCTAGACGCTCTAAAGTTTCAGCGGCAAAACACATTGTTTCCCAATCAGAGGTTGATCCCATAATGATGCCAACTAGTGCTGTCATTTACTACTCCTTAATGAGGCTTTTAGTACAAAGAGGTTATGTACAATCTAGATAATTTAAAAGCTGCGTAGTATCTCATAAATGCACAACTCATTGTTTATTAATCCTATCATGGATTATAAATCCGACTCGTTAATATCTTATCAGTTGCTCGTCTATTTTCGTCGCGGTCATCGTTATTTTGGTAAGACGCAATAACAAAACCCCGTTTATGTTGGAGTAAATTAAAACATACAGTTAAGTCTTAAACAAATAATGCGATTTAAATTATAAAATTTCATCGTGCGTACTACTAGATGAACCGGTGATTAAATGATAAAGTTACGCGTATTATTTAATGAGTCTTAAGTCCGTGTTAATGGGCTTGGACTTTTAACACAGGCAACAGAGCTTATGAAAACATATAAATTTAAGAAGAGATTAATTTTTGCTGCTGCAACTAGTTTTATCATGGCATTAACCTTAGTGGGATGTTCCGATTCGGATAAAGCCAAAGAACCCCCTAAAGCCCCTGTGCATGAGGTTTTTAATCCATTCGATCATACTAAAGATCAACCGGTTACTCAGACTGAGAAACATAAGTTTCATGATCAGTTCGCCGCGCAATGTGTGGCAAGAGAGACCAAGAATTCGGTTAATAAAGAAGAAGACACAGCTAGATTTACTAAGTCATGTGAGTGCGTAACCACTTATATGTTGAAAGATTTAACCGATGAAGAAGTTGAAAAATATCTTTCTGAACACGAAAATCCTCGATCTTTGCAAATCAAGTTTAATAGTGCGGCTTATCACTGTGCGCAACAACAACCTATAGAAAAAGGTTTTAAATCTTTTGCCCCACCAGAAGTTAAAAAAGAAGAAGGCTTTTTTAATAAACTCTTTTAAGACGTATAACCCATCTATCTCTGGATAAGTTTCCAACTTAATTATTCAGTCCCTCTCTTTTAACAAAGAGGGGGGCTGGTTTTATTAGTTAATCCTCCTCTATCCCAACAATCCCCTTTTGATACAAATCCATTAGGATCTGTAGACCACCGTTAACGATAATCTCTGGATTAGGGTGCTGAGATTCTAGGGCAATTTGCTCTAAACAGGTTTTTGTTAAGCATTGTTCTTCGACTTGAATAATTTCTAATAAGCGGTACGTCATGGGCGTAATTTCCAGAAAATTAACATCATCCTCATGATTACGGTACACAATTAAAAAAGTAGCCAGTGCGGGTGGGCTTAAGGGTATATGGCTTGGGCCGATCTTGTGGACTGGATATTGATAAGCTAATGACCAAGCCAAAGGCGATACTCTTAGGTGTTTAGCCAGTAAATCATCTGCGCCAAAATCTGTGGGGTGTTCAGCATCTTGATGAGTCGCAATGGGTTCGGGTAATGGCAGTTCATTAGAAATAGATAACGCCATTTCCACCCATTCATAATGCGCGAGTTCAAGCAGGAATGGAAAATCTTCTGCTGTGTCGCGTTCATGTTCTAAATAATACAGAAACTCTTCCGGTATCTCTGAGAAATGCGGCGATTCACAACGATGTTTGGCAAAGAAATCCTGCACAAGTGCTATCCACTCGGCATCTTCAAGTAACTGCCTTAACACAGGAAAATTGCCAGACAAAAACCCTTCAATGTTATTAAAAAACAACTGTCGGTACATCAGCATCCGATCTTGTTTAACATCGGCTGGGATGGGATTCTGTTCAGGGTCTCTTATATAAGCGGCAAACTCGGCTTGTTTGGCTTTAAAGTCAACGGGACTATCAGCAGAATTACGCAGTACGTTTGTCATGTTGAGTTTGCCAAGCGGTTTGGATGGATTTAATAGTCTGCACTTCTTGGATCAGGTCAGCTAAGGCGGGGAGATTAAAGTCGCGCTCCAATAATGTCGGGAAAACGCCATACAGTTCATAAGCCTTACCGAGTAGTTTCCAGACGGGATCAACAATGTCAGCACCATGCGTATCGACTAAAAAATCATCAGCCTCTACATGATGCCCAGCAATGTGCGCATAAGCAATTCGTTCTGCGGGTACTGATTTTAAGAAGGTTTCGGCGTCATACTGATGATTAACGCTGTTGACATAAATATTATTAATATCCAGTAAGATGTCGCAATCCGCTTCTTGCACAACCGCGTTAAAAAACTCAATCTCGGACATCTCTTGCCCAGGAGCGGCATAGTAGGAGACGTTCTCGATGGCAATTTTTTGTTCGATAATGTCTTGAACGCGCTTAATGCGTTTGGCAACATGGCTCACGGCTTCTGACGTAAAAGGAATGGGCATTAAGTCATATAAATGGCCATTTTTACTGCAATAGCTCAAGTGTTCGCTATACAGTTTAATGTGATGTTCGTGCATGAAGTGTTTTACTTCATGGATAAATTTTTCGTCCAGAGGGTCTGTGCTACCCAAGGATAACGATAAACCGTGGCAGACAAAATCATGTTGCTCGGTCATGGCGCGAAAGGCTTTGCCAAACTTGCCGCCAATGGTAATCCAGTTTTCTGGTGCTACTTCGTAAAAATTGATGTCTGGCTGGGGTGCCTCAAGAATCTGATTGACTAAGCTTCTTCTTAGTCCTAAACCAGTTCCCTTAACTAAACCAAGTGTTGTGTCCATAAGAACACCTATTGAGTGTTGATATTAAGATTGGAGGGTATCGAGATACCCTCCGAGACTATTGAATTAAGTAAATTCAATAATTATTTAGCACTACCACAAGCGCCTTCTTTACCTTTCATTGTTTCGCCTGGTTTCATTTGACCACAAGCGCCTTCTTTGCCTTTCATCATAGCGCCACAAGCCATTTCCATGCCTGGTTTCATTTTGCCGTCTTTCATCATATCGCCACAAGAACCTTCAGTGCCTTTAGCTGCAGCTGGTTTAGCAGCACCTGTTGGATGTTGAGCACCTGCACAAGCACCTTCTGGTGTTTTGTTGTTTGTACCCATGTTCATTGATGCACCACAAGCCATTTCAGCCGCTTTACCTGCCTCAGCAACTTGCATATAGCCCGTTGAAAGTTCAGTCATGCCAAATGGGTTTGTATCAGCATAAGCAGCAGTAGCCGATACAGTTGAAAGTAAAGCCGCACCCATTGCTGTTGCTAAAGGTGTTTTGTTGATGTTTTTCATGTTAGCTCCTAAGTATTATTATAATATTCGACAAATTGAATTAATCGAACCTGACTATCATACCTAAAGACGGGTAAATAAAGAATAAATAAACTCTATTAAAGCAAGGTATTAATTTGAATACCCGAATCACACAGGTCTTTAATTATGCATTGTGGGCATTTTGGTTTTCTAGCGATACAAGTATATCTGCCATGCAGAATTAGTAAATGATGCGCATCCTTTTTATGCACTTTAGGGACAACTTTATTTAGTTTTAGTTCGACTTCTAAGACATTTTTCCCTGTTGCTAAGCCAGTTCGGTTAGACACTCTAAAGATATGCGTATCAACGGCAATAGTAGGATGACCAAATGCTGTGTTAAGAATGACATTGGCGGTTTTTCTACCGACACCGGGCAATGCTTCTAATGCGGCTCGGGTTTGAGGAACTTCTCCTTGATGGAGGTCTATTAGCTGTTGGCAGAGTTTAATAATGTTGGCGCTTTTGGTGTTAAATAAGCCGATGGTTTTTACATAGTCTTTAAGGGTTGGCAAACCTAAGTCTAAAATAGCCTGAGGCGTGTTAGCAACTGCAAATAAGGGGGCTGTGGCTTTGTTAACGCCTTTATCGGTCGCTTGTGCTGATAATACCACGGCAATTAACAGTTCAAAGGCTGTGCTGTAATTAAGTTCTGTGGTGGGTTCTGGCATGGCTAAAGCCAAGCGGTCAAAAATCTCTAAGCGTTTTTGGTTATTCATGATTAATCAATTCGTAAGCGTCGCTAAACAAACCTATAAAAACTTATAACTACTATAGTAGTCTTTGCTTATTGATCATTATAGCAAACCACCCAGTTATTAAGCTATTTGGCTAAGAAATATTAACCAGACAACGACGATAATAGTCCAACACACCCAAGGCCTCCATGCACTTAATAGAACCCATTTTGCACCAAATGTCCAGCGTAGCAAAGCCACAACGTAAGTTTATGCTCATCTCCGGTTTCATAGAGGGTCAAAGTGGTGGGCACAGCTTTGAATTATAAATTCATGACCTTGCTTTTAGTTAATATGCTAACATACTGAAAAATTATAATTATTTATAAGTCCATGACTGATCAAGAATTAAAAGACCTCGTTGCAAGCCTTGCTGTTGATAGCAAAAATCTCCATGCCGCCCAAACCAGTTTACGCAAAGAGCTTCAAGGATATTCAGTCCTATAGCTGTTTACGCCATAAGTTTCACTCCCAGGGTAGTTCCTTACAGTCCTACAAAGTGCAGCCGATGCCTTAACGCAGGCGTTTTATTCCCCCGCGCAAGCGCTGAGGGTTCTAGGTAGTGCGCCCGATGTCATGGGTAAAGCGGCTGAAGCTCCGGGTAAGCCACCCGATGTCCTAGGGTAAGCCACCCGATGTCCTAGGGAAAGCGACCGAAGCTCTGGGTAAGGCATCCGATGTCCTAGGAAATGCGCCCACAGTCTGGGTGTGTGCAATAAAAGTTATCTCGTTTGCACTAGAAGGAGGAGCGTTTTGCCATCAATCGCCATCACCTTACTCGCTACTTCAGTATTTAACTAGGTACTGAGTTCAGAATACTGGACTCATACGGCAAATACCGGACCGTCTTTGATCATTGATTATGTCGCTATTATCCATAATCTAGTTGGATTGGTGGCTATTTTTAATGAGGTAGCCCTGCGATATTATCGAAGTTCTGTTTGATAAAATTAACATGTATTTAAAATTATGCGGACATTTACAGTCAGCAACTTAAACGAGCATATTAATTAAGTATCAACATGCTTTGTACTCTATTAATTAACAATAATGAAGCTTTTTGTTGGCATCCTCCACAAGCACTATTTGACCCATTCGTAACTCAGACTTGCTGATTTTCTATTTTTACCACGACAGCAAGTTCCTCAATCATGGTCATCCTCATTGAGTGTTAAATGTTTCTCGGCAAAATAAAAAACGCCATCTAGTTCTTGCAAACGAAGTGCCTGCAATCGTTGTCCAAAACAAACCGGACTTTGACATTCGCCCGTTTTTGGATCAAAAACAAATCCGTGCATTGAACAGCGTAAATATTTTCCAGTTTCATCAAAAATCGCATCCCGCTCACAATTTAATGGGCGCTGCATATGCATACAAATATTAATGTATGCATAGGCATTATTCTCAAAAAGAAAAATAATGGCCGAAACAGGCTGTTTTTTATAGCGAATTGCGATTGTTAAATAACTAATACTTTCAAGTTCTTGACGAGTACACGCTTTTTTTAATTTCTCGTTAGCCATTTTGGTTTCTCTGATTCGTTTTACATACCAGTTTAATTCTTAAACAGCACTTATACAAAAATTTATTGTGTATGCTAAGAAAATAAATCATTCTGCTGACATAACCAAGCACTTTTTTAGGGTACCCAAACATAGAGCTGTTTTGTACCCTAAAAAACTAAAGTTAACGCCTTATTGAGTTGGCGAAGCAGGTGGTTCCCGCAGGTGGAGTAGATGTAGAACTGCTCAGGATAATTGACGCGAACCAGACAAGATAGTTGACGCCGAACAGTTAGTGTTAATATTAGCCTAATCTCTGTTTCCTCGTTTAAAAATAATCTATGGATATTACCGAATTATTAGTTTTATCAATCAACAGTAGGGCTTCTGATTTACATTTATCCGCAGGACTACCGCCGATGTTGCGTATTGATGGCGATATCAAACCTATCAATGCAGTTGCCTTAAATGATGCCACGGTTAAATCATTAATTGATAGCGTCATGAATGATCAACAACGAAAAGACTACCAGACTTTTTTAGAAACAGACTTCTCATTTAGCCTGTTAGGTACAGGTCGCTTTCGGGTGAATGTATTTAATCAATTAAGAGGCGCGGCAGCTACTTTTAGAACCATACCTGAAAACACACCTACTTTAGAAGAGTTACAAACACCGATATTTTTTGAAGAGCTGACCACAAAACCGCGCGGTCTAATTTTAATCACCGGCCCTACGGGTTCAGGTAAATCTACCACCTTAGCCGCACTTATCAATCATATTAATAATAGAGATCACGCACATATTATTACTATAGAAGATCCCATTGAATTTGTGCATAACAGCCAAAAGTGCTTAATTAATCAAAGAGAAGTACATCGAGATACGTTAGGATTTAATGCGGCATTACGTTCTGCCTTACGAGAAGACCCTAATGTGATTATGATCGGCGAAATGCGCGATTTAGAAACCATCCGTTTGGCTTTAACTGCCGCAGAAACGGGGCACTTGGTGTTTGCTACTTTGCATACTAATTCTGCAGCTAAAGCGATTGATAGAATTATTGATGTTTTTCCAGCCGGAGAAAAAGATATGATTCGCGCCATGCTCTCAGAATCATTGCAGGCAGTTATCTCACAAACGTTACTCAAAAAAATAGGTGGTGGACGAGTAGCCGCTTATGAAATTATGGTGGGCACCGCTGCTATTAGAAACTTAATCAGAGAAGCCAAAGTGGCTCAGATGTATTCTGCTATACAAACAAGCCGTAAAGACGGGATGCAAACTTTAGATCAAAGTTTAAAAGAATTAGTGGATAAAGGTTTAATTACTACTCAGGAAGCTTCAGCTAAAGCGGTTAATAAAGATCTGTTTTAGCCAATTAAGATGCTCTGGCTTAGACCCAATCTTAATTGTACCAATAAATATCACACGCTGTAGCTGGGTAAGGCGCAATAATAAACCCCCCGTTTATGTTGGAGTAAAATAGCTTTAGCTGTTTTTGTAAAAGCAATAGTTGTAGTTATTGAATATTTTCACTAAATTGAACAAGTATTCAAATCTTCAGTGACCACTAGTTTTAATGCCGCTGACCATTAAAATCCTACAGACATAGTTAAAGCTATTCCAAAGCAGTCACTGGAAGATATGAATTAATGTCATGATGGTCGGCGGATACGTGCCATAAGCCGCCGGTGGCGACTGGCTGCTTTATGGCTATGAATATGAAGCAATGAAGGTGGGCAATAAGCTATTAATTCAGATAGTTTTATACTTTCATGACAACCTACTCAGACATACAACTCTTCGTCTAGTTTATCAAGATTTGCATTTTTATAAGCATTTAAGAATCCTCTCATTGCGGCATTACGCTTTTTTCGTGATTCACAGAGAGCAATAATATCGTCAAATAATCTTTCAATTTTATCTTTTTCTTGTAAGTCATAAGGTAAGTCAAATACCTCATACTTACTGCAAATGCGCATTATTTTGTATTCGTTATCGCGTAAATCTTGTATCTTTTTGTCGAATATTTCGATTGGGCTTGAATCGCCTTTTTCGACAATACCAGCTGACAGCAGATACTCCATGTCCTGCTCGATTTGTTGCTTAATACTTACATACTGTGCGTCAATAGCCGAAAATAGCTTAGTCTTAAATATCTCTATACCTTTAACTTCTAATAGTGATGCCAAAGCACTACGAGGCATCCAATGACCAAGAAAAGTTTCAATACCATAGTTTTTCCTTAAATTCTCAGTATCTTCAAGATGCCAGCAATTCTAATTATGACCATCACCTACCCTGTTTCTGTTTTAGGTGGTCGAATAATTCGACTTTCCGGTTTACAAGACCAGCTTTCTAACATAAAGTTAATGAGGTGCTCCCAGTTGTCAAAGCAGAAGTATGTTGTA
>CAIQNQ010000200.1 GCA_903873165.1 uncultured Methylococcaceae bacterium
CCTTTACCACTGACCGCCGCATGTTGTAAGCCTAAAACAGCTAAGCCGTTTAATTGCTTACAAATAGCAGAACGACTAACACCCAATAATTCTGCTAATTCTGTCCCAGAATGAAACTCACCATCGGCTAATAAAGTGAGTATTTGTTTTTGTTTATCAGAAATTAACACGGCTAGAGTCTTTGGATTTTAAAAAACCTAAATTATACGACAAGCCCTAAAATGCTGAAGCATAATGTTGAATTTATGACACGATTACCAATGCAAAGCTCTTAATCGCGAGAATTTTTTTCTTTGATGCTCATGCATCCGCACCATGACATTTACCAAAGCCTCTATAGCATCCACAATATAAGGGCCTTTATTGAGCATCACACATTCAGCTCTAACAGCCATGGCGGCATCTGTAAATTCAGGTCTGGAACGTGTGCCTTTTTTAGCGATTGATTCCAGTACTTGCGTGGCCCAAATAACGGGCACATGGGCAGCCTCACATAACCACAATAACTCTTCTTGAATTTCTGCTAACCTTGCACTACCCAACTCTACCGCTAAATCACCCCGAGCAATCATAATACCCAAATAGTGTCGACCAATAGTCCCCAAAATGATTTCTGGTAGATTCTTAACCGCTAGATTCGTTTCGATCTTAGCAATAATTGGCATTGCAGATGAATTACGCTTTGCTAATTCATTTATTAAAAACTCCATACCTGCTAGCGTTTCAACAAAAGAAAACCCCACCAGATCTGCATTGGCACACACAAAATCCAAATCTGTTAAATCTTTCTCAGTTAACGGTGGTAGATCAAGTGCTGCTTCAGGAAAATTGATACCTTTATCGCTTAATATCCTAACGCCACTTGGTTTAGCAACGGTTACTAATAACAAAGCACCCTGCGCTGTTATGTCTTGAACGACCGCGCCTAATTTACCATCATCAATCCACACTTGTTGACCCACTTTAAGTTTGGCAATCGCTGATGACAAGGTACAACCAATTTGGGCGGGGTGTAGTAACTGGTCACCTTGGTATTCTGCAGGCTTACCCAAACTATCTTCGGTAGTCAAAAGTAATAATTGCTTTTTAAAAACCCTAATTTCTAAGGGCGCACCTTTAAACTCACCTAACTGAAAAGTATCTTCTTGGGAATGTTTTTTATGTTTATGTTTCTTAATAACATTGATAGTACATCCAGACACTAGGTAAGCACTTTTATCAGAACTCACTAACCAATCATGTTCAGATAATTTCTTCTCAACTTTTAACTGTCGAGATTTATTTTGATTATCAATAAAACCCAATAACTGCCCAGACTCTAAATGCTTAGCTGCTACTTTGGGAATGCCTACTCTAAATATTGCTTTATCCGCAGGAGTGCTAGTTAGATCGGTACTTAACAGTAGATAGGCTGGTGCTAACACTTTTCCACTGGGGTCTTTTTCAGCTTTAATATGATGGACTGCTGGGCCTAAGGTAATATCAGCAGTGCGTATTTTATGCCCCGCCAAATCCATCAGCACACGACATGACAAACCAATTTCCATTTCAGCTCGCCGAATATTTTTAATCATCGCATCCCATACATCTGGGTCATCATGTGCACAATTAATACGCGCACATGTCATACCTTTTTCAAATAAAGCTTTTATTAAGGCGTAATCCCACGCGGTTTCCGTAGCTAAAGTCACCATCACATGTGCTTTACCCTGCCCATGACTTGAACCAAATAATTCTTTAGTATGTTGCTTAAGTAATAATTGCCCACGATTAAAACTTTGAGCACTGATATTGTTTTGACTCGACACATACTTTTTATCAGTCGAGCGTTGCAAAATATCAATCAAGATATCAAAGGTTGATAATACGGATGCTTCAGCGCGACCTAATGAAGTTAAGGCCGATTGAGCTAAACGATCTTGTAAATGCCGCAAATCAAACTGGCGCATTGCCAAGTAATGGCCTAAATTAATGGCGCTTTCGGTAAATTGTCCATCTGGATATTTTTCAATATATTTGTTCAAGCGTTCATTAGCATTAACTGCAATCTGCTCACGTAAGTTAACAACTTCAGCAAGCATTTCTTTTAAAAGATCCGCATAGGGATCATCAAGCGCTTTTTTGGTATTTGACATTAAAATAGGTCAGGTAGGTTAATTCATTACAATTATAAAGGTAAAACATACCGCATCATTAACAAACGCTTACTCAACAATTACCACATCATTACGCTTAATAACACCTGGTTGAATAACTTTAGCGTAAATACCTGCAGATGGTAAAGCCTTATCAGCAAACGGCACATGCACGGTATTTTGAGCAATTGTTTTTAAAATTTTTGCATCTTTAGCTAAATCGCCTTGCGCTAAAGATGGCATCACACAGCGTGGACAAGGATCTGTCACTAACAGTTTAACTGTGCCAATCGTTAAAGTTTTGCCTACCCAATCATTTTCCACAAAACCAGTTTGCTCTGGATTAGTCGCTATAATCAAATTAGGACGAAAACGCCTTGGCTCGATTCTGCCTTCTGGATATAATTTTTGTAATTCTAAAACAGTCGCTGTAGTTAAGATATGAAGAGTAGCGTAATCAAAGAAACTGCCTTCATGCGCATCACCAGAGATCGCTTCTTCACTAATTTCAGTGTTCTCTCCCTCATACTCTGGCCAGTATTGCTCTAAAGTGGCTTTTGTAGGTGCTTGAGTCGTTAATTTAACGGGTCTAGAAAATGCCGTAGATAATACTTGATCCGCATCAGCTTGATCACTATTTAAAGTATCACCATTGGGTAAGGTTATAGCAACGCTAGTTTGTTTTTGATTAGTCGTTGGGGTTTCATTATAACGGGCATAAAAATAAAACATTTCAGGCCACTTTTTAGGGTTTTTGGCACTGACTACTTTGTTACTTTCAATATCCACCAACGCATAAGCTCTATCACCTACAATCCCTTTTTCAGAGACCTCAGCTGCATTGAGCTCTTCACCCATCATGGATTTAACCGGATAACGCCACACCGAAGCAAGCGTTAAATTATTAACTGACATACCTAACTCCTCGTATTTATAATTATTTTTTTATATTATTGTTTTTGTTCAACGAACTTTATTTTATTCACTGCATAACACTTTTACTTATTACAAACTCTCAATATTGAAAACGCCAGCATTAGAAGTAGCGTCCATTTATAAGAAAATGAGTTAAGATGCTTCCGGCATATCCTAACGCAATAACCGGCGTCCACTTTAAATGACTAGTAAAAGTATAAAGCCCCTTAGCCTGCCCCATCAACCCTACACCAGCTGCCGATCCGACCGCTAATAAACTTCCACCAACACCCGCTGTTAACGTTACTAATAGCCACTGACCTTGAGAAATATCTGGAGCCATTGTCAATACCGACAACATAATTGTACCATTATCAACAAAAGCTGATGCAATACCGACTAATATATTAGCAAGTGTCGGATCTATAGTGCCGTATAGATGATGAGATGCAACAACTAAATAACCGATGAAATTTAATCCACCCACCGCAACCATCACACCATAAAAAAATAACAAGGTATCCCATTCTAGATTTGCAACTTTTTGAAATATATCAAAAGGCTGTTCGTGATTTATTTTTTGGGGCTGTGCCAGATCATGCTCAAAGGCTAACTGTTCTGAATAGGAATAACTGGCATTAATATCAGTTAAATCCATAGTTGCTGAATTTAAATTATTTGTACTACGTGTTTTTTGCAAATAGTAACTAAAGAACTTAAGGTAGGTTAATCCCAACATCATGCCGGCTGCAGGAGGAAGTTTCAAATAGTTTTCAAAACAAGCCGATGTAATGATAGTTAAAACGAATAAAAAGATAATAATCCATGCTCCCCTTTGCATAGCTTGAACCTCCAACACGGCTGCCGGTCTTTCTTTAGGGATAAATAAATTCATAATAGCAGCGGGTATGACAAAATTAACAATCGCGGGTAATAACAAAGCGAAAAAATCTGTAAAGGGTACTATGCCTTTTTGCCATACCAACAAAGTGGTGATATCTCCAAATGGACTAAATGAGCCACCCGCATTAGACGCAACAACAACATTAATACAAGACAATGTCACAAACCGCGGACTGTTCTTCCCCATGGCTAAAATCACAGACCCCATCAATAACGCGGTGGTAAGATTATTACAACCCGAAGATATAAAAAATGACTGGAAGCCGGTAATCCAAAATAACTGTTTGTAGGTAAAGTTTTTACTCAATAACCAAATACGCAAACTATTAAATACACCTCGGTCTTCCATGGCATTTAAATAGGTCATGGAAACCATGATGAATAAAAATAATTCGGCGTAACCTTCTAAAGAACTTCGAAATGCAACACCAGCCTGTTCTGACATTCCCCCATTAACATAAACAATGGCAATCAGTATCCAAATTAAACTTGCTGCAAAAACCATAGGTTTAGACTTTTTTAACTCGGTAACTTCTTCTGTCATTGCCAAAATATAGGCTAAGGCAAATATGACCAAGGCGGTATAACCGGCCCAATGAGTAGTTAAATCTAAGTGTTGTGATTCCTGAATAATATTTGCGTCTTCTGCAGCTGCAGAAAATGTTGGAAAAAGGCTAACAAGGAAAAGCATTAAATAATATTGCATAATCTACTCAGATTAATTTATGTTAAGTAGGAAGTTTATAAGTTATATCCCTAATATAATACGATAATTATATTTTAATTATTACTATATTAAATTAGAAACTACCAGGATTTAATAAAACTAACGCACCAATACTTAAAAAGAAGCCCAGTAATATTGCAGGCATATATTTTAAATGATAACCAAAGCTATAATTTTCTTTTACTAAACCTAATAAGCCCACCCCCGGTGCTGATCCAATTGCTAATAAACTACCGCCCACACCTAGAGTTAAAGTTAATAGCAACCACTGAACTTTTGGAATAGCTGGATGCATACTTAAAACTGCAAACATTAATGTGCCATTATCAACAAACGCTGAGGACAAACCAATCATGATATTAGCTAAAGTAATGTTGGTTTCCCCAAATAAATAAAACGCAAGAGCATCTAAATATCCTACAAATCCAATTGCCCCAATAATCATCATGGCTCCATAAAAAAACAACAGAGTGTCCCAATCAACATCGGCAATACTTTTAAAAATATCAAAACTCTTTTGAGTTTCTGAGCACCCCTCTTTCTCCGTATTTGTTAAATAAAAATTAAACATTTGCAATAAAGCCAAGCCAGCCATCATTCCAGCAGCCGGGGGTAATTCTAATAAGACATTTGAAGAAACCGTAATCGCAAGTGTCACGATAAAGAGCATAACAATACGCTTACTACCGCGTTTTAAGGCGATAATACTTTGAGAAACAGCCGGTGTTTCTTTGGGTACCGAGAAATTCATGATGAAAGCCGGTACCAAAAAATTGATTAGACAGGGAATAGTCAATGAGAAAAACTCAGTAAAATGCAAAATGTTTTTCTGCCAAACAAATAAAGTTGATATACCGCCCAATGGGCTCATAGTACCACCTGCATTTGCCCCCACGACAATATTGACACAAGCCAAAGCGACAAACTTAGGTTGCCGTTTACCCACAGCAACGGCAATTGAACCCATCAATAATCCTACAGTTAATCCATTAATTACGGTAGAGAGCATAAACGCTAAGCCCCCTGTAATCCAAAATAACTGCCGATAACTAAATTGCTTATTCAATAAATAAATTCTTAGACCATCAAAAACACCTCTTTCATTTAGAGTATTAAGATAAGTCATTGAAACCAAGATAAATAAAAGTAATTCAATATAGGCAAGTAGATTACTTTCGAAGGCTAAAGAAGCAACTTTTGCATGACCTTGTAAACCGTAATATATACAAATTGCAAACCAAGTCAGCACCGAACCTAATATCATTGGTTTGGATTTCTTCATTAAATGTACATCTTCTGTCATTGCCCCAATATAAGCAATGAATGTAACTACAAGCGCTAAGTACCCAACAAATTGGTGTTTTAAATCAAAATGAGTACTATTAACCACTTCTTCGGCATATCCTAATGAAGGAAAAAATAGTACTAAAATTAAAAGAAAGGAATACCGAAAATAAATTAAAGAAGGAGTTTTTTTCATTTTAAATTCAAATTTTTACTTAGGATTTTAGCAGAAAAAAATTCTGCTATTAAAATTAACATCCGTAACAGCTAGGAGTAAGTTATAAACTTTATGATTAGAATGTCAACTAACTGAGTTATTAAGGACGCTTAATGCCTGCCCATAATATATTAATTGGAAATAAATTTTCATAAGGTTACTAATGCGAACTCGAAACACATTATTTCACAATATGAAATAAGATTAAATTATGGAGCAACTTCGGGAGAAATTTACAATTGAAATATAATCACCGAATATTCTAAATTTAGTGATTGAATAATCCCAACAGAACTTGCTACCAAAGAGACCAGGCAGAATAATAAATCACGTAAACTGATAACAACAAATTAGCAACCCCATGACAAATAACAGCATCCAGCACATTGTCTTTATACAGTCTAATGAATCCGAAAATTACGCCTGATAAAATAGCCGCTAGCCAAGCAGAATGAAGAAGTCCAAAACCGATTGATGTGATAGTAATTACAATAATTGAGTTTAACCACTGCGGACATGATTTAAAACGTAAAATTAAAACAGCCTTTAATTCATCAAATAAATAGCCTCTAAAAGCCAGCTCTTCTGCTAATGGCACAATAATAACTGAGCCGAAAACCCTAAAAATAGTCCAAAGTATTACGCCCCATTGTGGAATTGCGAATAACTTGGATGCAAAAAAATTAGATTTTTGTTCATCTAATGGGACTAATACTATCCAAATTAAAAAGGTTAATATCCCTAATGTAATAGGTAAAAATAGTTTTTTTGAAAATTGTAGATTTAATTTCGGCCAACAACTCCAGATAAAAAGTCCGACTACTAAAACCTTAACTGGACAGGTCCACTCGAAACCTGGACTGATAAGTAATGAAAATAGTGAACAAAATATTAGTAATACTTGAGGTGCTAATTGCGCCTTATTTGACGATAAATCAAATGTATATTGAGTGGAATGTTTTGAAAAAAATGGCGATTTATTAACCAGTAAAATGCTTAACCCTAATATAGTCAATAATTCAAACCATCCTGCTGCACTATGAAATCCCAAAACAGCCATATCAGGTGAGATTTTTGCACCAATAATCAGTAAAACCGCAATACGTAAGCTATTCGAGAAAAATAAAATCAAACTTATTAATGGATAAATCAATAAAATATTCGGAAAATTTAATCTGTGTCGATTAAAATAAAAATAGACTGATAGAACTAACATCACTATAACAACTCCTTCATATCCTAAACATTTTGGAGTTATTTCAACTGAAAATTCATTTATAGAGATTTGATGCAACGGTATATTACTTGATGTAGCAAAGTGTAGTAAGTCTAAAATACCAATAACTAACCCTGCAGTAATAGGAAATAAAATATAATGCAGTTGTTTTTCAAAAAAGGTTAGATTAAATGAATGAAAAGTAGCCAAATAGGCTAATATCCACATAAAAATCATTAACATTGAAAGTTGCTTTCGATTATTTTTTAAATACTTTAACCAAAAAACAACAGGTGCAAAAAGTAAAATTGTGGAACCAGTATAAATAAAACCTGCACTTAAAAAAACAATAAAAATAGTGTTCGGATGAAGGTTTGCACTAAAAACACAGAAACCCTCCTTATAACCATTTAATGCTACCATTACTAAAAATGCAGCTAAATGCACACTAATAAAAAAAATTATTTTGGGTGTGGTTGCAAAAGGAGCTGTAAGCGTTTTTATGTCTATGTATAGATTTTTGCCATTAAAAATAACCCAAAGTAATCCTGCAAATAAATTAAACTTGACAAAGGACGTCAGAAAATACAATTTTTTTACTTTAAAATTTGAATTGATTGTATCGCAATCTGAGTTTAAAAAATGTAGACTTGTAAAAACTTTCCAGAATGTAATCTCTAGGACAGATAGAAATAATCCAAAAATTATCAGTTCGATAGAGGAAAATCGTTTTTTAAACATTAAAAAGTCATCTGATGGATAGGTTTGAGCTAAAACTTAAAACGTGAAAGCCCCATCAATTTCAGGTATTACTTGAATAGATGCACTGACTTGTTATGTAACATTCATAATATAATGATTTATTGTAATATTAATGTCTATAAGTTTTTTAAGTCACTAAACTTAGTAATTCAAATCATCTGTAATTTGCAGATTCAAAATAACCAATAGAAGCACAATTGACCCTATCAGTAGTTTATGATTAGATGCTAATAGGATTTATGTTTTTCAATACTACTGCGTGTTAATGTCACAACAATATAAAACTGTTTTATTACCCTATTTCACCGATAGTTCTACCTTATTTTCTGCTTTTGCAGAACAACCTTGGGCTATTTTCTTAGACAGCGGCCATCCTAATAGCCAACAAGGTCGCTATGACATCATAAGCTTCAATCCAATTTGCACTTTAGTGACTCACGGAAGTGTCACAAAAATTACTCGTTATGATGAGACTATAGAATCATCACTAGATCCCTTTGATCTTGTAAAAGCTGAACTACAAAAGCCAAGTATTACTGAGTATGATCTACCTTTTAATGGGGGAGCCATTGGTTATTTTTCTTACGATTTAGCCAGAAGATTAGAAAAACTCCCGATTATAGCCAGTGACGCTGAGCAGATTGCTGATATGGCTATAGGTATCTATACTTGGGCTGTTATTGTTGATCATCATCAGCAGCAAAGTTATTTAGTCGGTTATGCTGATAATGACGCACAATGGCAAGAGTTGATTGAGCAGTTCAGTATCATACCAACATCACAATCCGAAACTCCCTTCTGTGTAACTAGTGCTATTACTTCCAATATGGATGAAAACACTTACGCAACTGCTTTTAAGAAAATTAAACAATATCTTAAAGAAGGTGATTGTTATCAAGTTAACCTAGCCCAACGCTTTGTCGCTAATTGCACTGGCGCACCGTGGACGGCGTATTTAAAATTAAGAGCACTCAACACCGCCCCATTTAGCGGCTATTTAAATTTACCCAATTTACAAGTACTCAGCTCATCTCCTGAGCGATTTTTAAAAGTAACTCAAGGACTAGTTGAAACTAAACCCATTAAAGGCACACGTCCCAGAAAATCAGATATTTTTGAAGATGAGCAACAAAAACAATCTTTGCAAAACAGCGATAAAGATAAATCAGAAAATCTAATGATTGTTGATTTACTCCGTAATGATATTGGCAAAACCTGCAAAAAAGGCTCCGTTAAAGTGCCATTAATTTTTAATGTAGAAAGTTATGCGACTGTCCATCATTTAGTTAGTACAGTAACGGGGGTTTTAGAAGATGATCAACATGCCCTGGACTTATTAAAAACCTGCTTTCCAGGAGGCTCAATTACTGGCGCACCTAAAATTAGGTCAATGGAAATCATTGAAGAACTAGAACCGAACCGCCGAGGTGTTTATTGTGGTGCGATTGGCTATATTGGCTTTAATGGCAATATGGACACTAACATTGCGATCAGAACATTAGTGCATTCTGATAACACCATTCGTTTTTGGGCCGGTGGTGGTATTGTTAATGATTCTGAAATGGCAGATGAATATCAAGAAAGTTTTGATAAAGCCAAGGCATTATTAGATTTACTGAAAGAATTTTCTACATAATGTTGATTATTAAATTAGGGGGTAGCTTAGCTCAAGCACAGACGCTACTTAAGTGCCTAAATAAAATAGAAATCAATTACAGTCATCAAAAAGTCATTATTGTACCAGGTGGCGGTGCATTTGCCGATCAAGTGAGAATGGCTCAAAGCCATTGGCAGTTTGATGACTCTACAGCCCATAAGATGGCTATTTTAGCCATGCAACAAATGGCTTTATTAATACAGGGATTAAAAAGCGATTGGGTGCTTGCAGAATCAACAATCAGTCTTAGCGAAGGCTTAAAAACTAATAATGTGCTGATCTGGTCTCCTTGTATTAAAGAATTAGCAACCAATCAAATTGCTGAATCGTGGGATATTACCTCTGATAGCTTAGCGGCTTGGTTGGCTAATAAACTCTCTGCCCAACACCTTATTTTAGTTAAATCAGCCGCTATTGATCAAAACTTAAGCTTACAAGAATTAAGTGAAGCAGGCATTACTGATAATGGTTTCTGTCAGTTTGTTGCAGAAATGGGGGTTAAAATAGATGTTATTAATCAGGAAGATTTCTGAGGTTTGCAATAAATTATTAATTGTCCTGGGCAAGACGAACCCCCTGATTAAAGTAACTATCCGATATTTCAACTCCATCCCGGAAAGCAGAACGAACAGAAGCAGGATAAAGATACCAAGACCCACCGCGAATAGCCCGACTAGCACTACCCACTTTATAAAAAGAATCGGTCCATTCAAAAACATTACCTGACATATCATAAAGTCCGTAAGCATTAGGCAATTTTTGACCAACGGGATGAGTTGTATTATTAGAATTACTCTCATACCAAGCAACCTCGTCGATGTCATTTGAACCACAATATTCAGTGCTGCTTCCTGCTTGACAAGCACTAAACCACTCGTCTTCGGTTGGAAGCCGATAATGTTTACCACTCAAGCTATTTAATTTATCAATAAACTGTATTGTATCTTCATAACTCACTTGTTCCACTGGACAAGTATCACCACAAGCAGAAAAGTTCGAGGGATTATTACCCATCACAGCACGCCATTGGGCCTGCGTCACTTCATATTTACCCATTGAAATTCCTGTGGGCAACCTGACCATTTCAATGCTTGGCCCTCGACTTGTGGGTGTGGGTTGTACTTCGGTGGTACTCGTGACTGGAGTATCCATACCACAACCCGCAAAGCAAAAGTTACCTTCGATACTACCTTCCATCCACGGTTCTTGTTTACCGGATGATTCGGTCTTAACTTCACTAACCACCATTTTAAGACTTTGTTCTATCTGCTGTTTACTATCCAGTTGCTTTAAAAGTTTACTGGTGTACAAGCCATTACGACCACTCCCATCCTCCGCCACACTACCTGGGCGAGTAGCATAAGAGATCAATGTACCCGACGGCGCTTCGACTCGAGCCAAACCCTTTTCAGCCGATCTAAAACTTCTGGCAAACGGATTATTTCGACACGCATCCAGAAAAACTAGATTTAACTGAGTCTTGGATTGATCTAAAACTTGTATTATTTGCCTAATGGAGATACTTTGATTAGGCACATCCTCTTCTGAGTTTATTTCTGCATCCACAGAAGGAAAATAGTTTTCTCCATTTAATTGAAAGCCATGCCCCGCATAAAAAACCAAGGCGACAGCACCTGGTGATAGCTTGCTACGGAACTCACTGAGTGTGCTACCAATTTGACGCATTTTGATATTGTCACGCTCAACGACATCAAAACCCAATTGACGCAATTTAGCCGACATGTCGTGCGCATCATTAACTGGGTTTTTAAGAGCGCCAACTAAATAGGCTGAATTACCAATCACCAAAGCAACTTTTGATGAGTCTGCTTTAACACCTGTGATAGGCAACCAGCAGAAAAACATAATAAGAAAGAGGCGACATTTAATAGTGCAATTCATACGTTAAGTCCTAAGCACATCGGCACAAGATCCAGATTAAGTGCTTTTATATAGCAACACTTATATGAATCAAAATAAGGGTCAATTTAGGCGTATGATACTTTATTAATCCTAAAATTCCAATAGATTACCTATCCGATTTAGTCCTTAACTAACGAACCTCAAACCCCACAAACACTTCATCAACCGCCAGCTCTGAGCTTTCTACCTGATCCACTCGTGCGGTAATCGGGCCTTTATGTGCCCAAGCTATCATTTTATCCAATAATTCAGGATGTGCTTCAGCGACTATCTCCACTCGCCCATCGTCTAAGTTTCTTACGTAGCCATTAACACCAAAATGCTTAGCTTGCTTTTGGGTGAACATCCGAAAGTAAACACCTTGCACTCGACCTGAGACTAATAATTTAACGCGTCGTAACATGAGTAATCTTCCAACAATAATGAATCTTTAAATCTCTAGCGAAATCTTCTGGGATGGTCTTGAGTGTAATATCTTCTAATCTAAAATCGACCAAGGCCTCAGCATCCATCTTAAATTTCCTAAAATTGGTAGAAAAATATAACAC
>CAIQNQ010000201.1 GCA_903873165.1 uncultured Methylococcaceae bacterium
AATGTTTTCATGAAAGACCACTTACAGGAAGCCAAGTGGTTTATTAAAAATTTGCATAATAGAAATGACACCTTATTACGAGTTGCTCGCAGTATTATTGAGAAACAAACTGGATTTCTTGATCATGGGTCTATTGCAATGAAGCCCATGGTGCTTAGAGATATCGCTGAAGAACTTAAATTGCATGAGTCGACCATTTCAAGAGTCACAACGCATAAATACATGCATACACCTAATGGTATAATCGAATTTAAATATTTCTTTTCGAGTCATGTATCGACAAAAGATGGTGGCGAGTGCTCATCCACAGCGATAAGATCCATCATTAAAGAATTGATCGACAATGAAAATCAAGGAAGACCTTTAAGTGACAGTAAAATTGCCGATTTTTTACAAGCAAAAGGCATTAATGTGGCCAGAAGAACCATTGCCAAATATAGAGAGGCAATGCTAATTTCATCATCAAGTCAACGCAAGCGCATTTTGTAATCCCACAATTAAAATTAAAAAAATTTAACAACAAAAGGAGTTTAATTCCATGAGAGTAATAGTAACAGGTCACCATCTTGAAATTACAGAAGCTTTACAAGCGCATATAGATTCAAAGTTTGAAAAATTAGCTCGTCACTTCGAGAACGTTACGGATGTGCATGTTATTCTAAGCGTAGAAAAATTAATTCAAAAAGCTGAAGCTACTTTGCACCTTAGCGGCGCAAATATTTTTGCAGAAGATCATCAAGAAGACATGTATGTAGCGATTGATCATATGGTCGATAAATTAGATCGTCAAATCATCAAACATAAAGAAAAAACAAGTCAGCACAGATAATAATACTGTAATAGGTGCAGGGTATAATCAATTTAACCTTGCACCTACCTTTTATAACCACTCAATTTTAATCTCAGCTTATGAAACTACTCATCGTTAGTGCTTTATCAGGCTCAGGTAAAAGTATTGCTTTAGATACTTTGGAAGATTGTGGTTATTACTGTATTGATAATTTACCGTTATCTTTATTACAGGATTTTATTAGTCATGTCATGTCATCGAATCAAAAAGCTTATGCAAAAACAGCGATAGGCATAGATGCTCGTAACCAATACGAAAGCTTAGCAAATTTTTCCAGCAGTCTAGAACTGATTAAAGCTAAAGGCATAGACTATGAAATTATTTTTATACAGGCTGAAGAAGCGACCTTATTAAAACGTTACAGTGAAACTAGGCGCAGACATCCTCTCACTGACTACAACGTCCCACTCAAAGAAGCTTTAAAAATTGAGCGGGAAATGCTTACCCCTATTGCTCGACATGCTAATGTCATTATTGACACTAGCCGCACCCATTATCATCAATTACGCGACCTGATTAAAGACCAAATTGGCGAGCGGGACGTTAAGCATATCTCCTTACAATTTCAATCATTCGGCTTTAAACATGGCGTACCTTTAGACGCTGATTTTGTTTTTGATGCCCGAAGCTTACCCAATCCTTATTGGGTACCCGAATTAAGACCCTTTACAGGCAAGGATCAAGCCGTTGCTGAATTTCTTAAGTCTGAATCACTCGTTGGCGAGTTCTTAGCCGATATTATTAACTTTCTTGAGCGCTGGATTCCACGCTTTGAAGCAGAAG
Source organism: uncultured Methylococcaceae bacterium (assembly GCA_903873165.1). Lineage (GTDB taxonomy): Bacteria > Pseudomonadota > Gammaproteobacteria > Methylococcales > Methylomonadaceae > Methylobacter_C. The sequence continues at coordinate 1,634 of CAIQNQ010000201.1, forward strand.
GGCGGAGTTATTTAACGATTGCTATTGGCTGTACAGGAGGCCAACATCGATCTGTTTATCTAGTTGATTTATTAATGGCACACTTTACCAGTCCTGCTGTTAATACGATTGTAAGACATCGTGAGTTAAGTTAATCAGCTTCGTTAAAACCTATCACCATTGCGATTTACGCACCATAAAGTTTCGGCCTTTTATTTTACCTTTTTGTAGACACGCTAAAGCCTTATCAACACTGTCTTGCTTAATCGCAACATAAGCATGAGCATCGAAAATATCGATTTTTCCTACCTCAGTTCCGGCAATACCCCCCTCCCCTGTTAACGCCCCTAAAATATCACCAGGACGTACTTTATCTTTACGACCCCCATCAATCCATAAAGTGACCATAGGAGGTTCAAAGCGTGACTCATAATGCATTTGAAAAGGTGCTACCTCATCCCATTTAACCGAGATATTTTGATATTCTTCGATGGACTTTACGCGATCCAATTCTTGCTCAGTACATAAACTTAAAGCTAAACCTTTATTACCCGCTCTACCTGTACGCCCTACCCGATGCACATAAACCTCCGGATCCCAAGGCAAATCGTAATTAATCACAGCTTGTAACTCTTTAATGTCTAAACCACGTGCTGCAACATCGGTTGCGACCAATATAGAACAACTTTTATTCGCAAATCGTACCAAAACTTGATCACGATGTTTTTGCTCTAAATCACCATGAAAAGTTTGTACCGAAAACCCACAGTCAGATAAAGCACTGGTAATATCTTGGCACTCTCGACGTGTATTACAAAACACAACACTTGATTCTGGGCGATGATAAGCTAATAAATAGCCTAAAGCATTTAAACGTTTTGATTTTTCGACTCGATAAAAGTGCTGCTCAATAACGTTATCATGATGCCTGCTATCAATAGTCACTGACAGTGGTTGATATTGAAATTTCTTACTAATCTCCCGAATGGGATCGTTATAAGTTGCAGAAAAAAGCAGCGTTTGTCTATGGGTGGGCGCATAAGAAATAACATCGGAAATCACTTCTTCAAAGCCCATATCTAACATACGATCAGCTTCGTCTAATACTAGGGTTTTTAAGTTGCTTAAACGTAAACTACGTTTGCGCAGATGTTCTTGAACACGCCCTGGAGTACCAACCACGACATGCACACCATGCTCTAAAGAACCCAATTGTGGCCCAAAAGGCACGCCACCACACAAGGACAATACTTTAATGTTTTGGGTAAATCGAGCCAGTGTACGAATTTCTTTACACACTTGATCAGCCAACTCCCTAGTGGGGCACAAAATTAAGGCTTGAACTCTAAAACTACTAAAATCCAATCGTGAAAGCAAACCAATACCAAAAGCCGCTGTTTTGCCACTACCTGTTTTTGCTTGGGCGATGACATCCTTACCCTCTAATATATGCGGTAAAGTTTCTGCCTGAATAGGTGTTAAATGACTATAGCCAAGTGATTCAATATTTTCTAGTAACGCTGGTTTTAAGGGTAAAGACGAAAATTCAACAGTATTCACAAGCACTCTATAAAAGTAACTGTCGACGAATTGCCGACTTATTTATAACTATGATACCAGATTAAAACCTCAGAAAATCTGCTTACTATTAAATGTATATAATCAAAATTAATATGACACTAACAATACTTTTATATAAGTTAAAAGAACAGACTGTATAAAGCTTGCTTTAACAGAGTTGACAGCAAATAAGAGAAAAGTTAATGAATTAATTTATTTTCAAGACTTGCTTTATAATGAAATTACTGTTTAAATGAATTGCGCTGAAAATACTGTAAAAACTAAAGCACTCCCTTCTAGAAAGAAACTAGCAAGAATTCTGGTAAATACAGACCAATAATATTAAATGAAGAGGTAAATGTGATGAACTCCACAAATACTGAATTACACATACTAAACACGACCTACAATTCACATAAAGCAATTATTAAATTGCTGCCAAATTATATAAATAGTAGCCTTAATGTAGCTGAAAACACGAAGATTGAAAACCATTTAAGTAATTGCTATATCTGCCAAAGTGAATTATCAAGACTGCAACAAATTGAAAATAAAAAGAAATTGACAAATAATAAGTTTTCAATTCTAGGATACATCTTTAAGTCTCAACCTTTTAATCAAAAAAAACTCAATAATACTTCGGTTTTCAATCAATCGGAGGCTGTTAGTTTTAAAATTAATAACATACCCAACATCATCAGCCTACCCATGCCAGCACTTGCAATGGTGTCAACAATATTTGTTTCGTTATTATTACCCAGGTTACTGTTTAGGTCACCAGAAGAGATTAATACTACCCAATTTAAAACCCTTTCTAATTCTGAAATCGCAAGTGTACAAAAAAACGCTATAAGAGTTATCTTTTTAGACGACACACAAAAAACTAACATTGATAATTTATTAGATTCAGTCAATGGACGCATCACTAGTGGGCCTAATGAACAAGGCGAATACTCGATAGCTATTGATAGTGAACTAAATGCAAAAAATGTTGTTGGCGTGATTGAAAGTATTAAAAAAGATACCAATGTGTTATTTGCTGAACCGGGTTATACAACACTTACCTCGGATAATAACTGAAAGTGTTAACAATGAGAACAGTTACTTGCTTAGCTTTATTATCTTTATTTTCAATTTCAACACCTGCTTTGAGTCTTGAATTGGGTTCTGATAATGACTTGGCAACCCTCTTAAATGTTAACAATGCTGAGAGATTATTACTGGTTGGTTTTCCTGATCAATCGATGAATAGATCGCAAAATGCGTCTCCGTCCTCCTACCGACATAGAGGAAGTTATCGAACCACTAGTTGGAGCAAACGTATTTCTGACGACATTGCTGAGGAATATAGCATTCAGAAACTTGCTGAATGGCCCATGACAGAAATTGGGGTGCATTGCATTGTATATTTAGTGCCCAACGATAAATCAGTGCCTGAGGTAGTAGAAAACCTGTCACATAACACCAACATTAGTATTGTACAAAATATGCACTTGTACAAAACTCAAGCCACTACAAATGATGATCCTTATCTAAAATTGCAGTCTAATATGCGTGATATGCAAATTGATGAAGCGCATAACCTAGCAACTGGAAAAAACATTACGATAGCAATGATTGATACGGGTGTTGACTTTACCCACCCTGACTTAACCGATCAAATCAGTCAGCATGAAAACTTTTCGGCCAGCATTTCTTCTGGATTTGAGAATGATCAGCATGGTACTGCGATTGCTGGCATCATGGTTGCTAAGCAAAATAATAAAACCGGCATTATAGGCATCGCTCCCGATGCAAACGTAATCGCTTATAAATCTTGCTGGCCTGCTAAAGAAAACAGTATGGAAGCAATTTGTAACAGTTTTACCCTATCTCTAGCAATCAATACCGCTATTAAATCAGGCGCAAAAATTTTAAACATGAGTTTAGGTGGCCCTAAAGATACTTTCTTAGAAGAGCTACTTAAAAAGGCTCAAGAAAATGGCATTATCATTGTCGCCGCTGACGAAGGCGTGGACAAAAAAGACATTCGATTTCCAGCCTCATTAGCCGGTGTAATTGGCGTGCAAAGCACTAAGCCAGGCAGTGAACAATCTGGGATTGCGGCACCAGGAATAAAAATATTAACTACCTTGCCTCATGGAACTTATGATTTTATCTCTGGTAGTTCCATAGCAACTGCAGAAGTGTCTGGAGTCATTGCGCTACTGATGCAACTAAAACCTGACCTTACTTATGCGGAAGCTAAAACCTTTTTAGAAAAATCATCATTCGATAAGGGGCTATTCACGGGCATAAATGCCAATACTGCTGTCTCTAACTTATGTAAATCGATTCATTGTAGTTGATAAACAGTTTATAGGCTGCTGGCATTTAAACTTACTTTAAATTGAGGCTACACTCCTTGTTAATTAAGGGCTACCCACTTAAAGCGGGACAAAATAAGCGCTCGTTGGCAAAATCCTGTATTATGCGACAATGATTAAAAAAACAAAATAACCCAAGAAATACGCGCAACGAGCAGACTAATTTTCACTGAAATAGCCCATCATGGC
>CAIQNQ010000202.1 GCA_903873165.1 uncultured Methylococcaceae bacterium
TCCCGTATGAGAATTACTTTGATGCGGATATAGGTCAAAAGCTGTCTATTATCTTGGCTGCCGAAGAACATATCTTAGGGGCTGATAACGGCGGTAATAACAGCAAAAAGCGCTATATGGATAATGTCATGGCTTTATCTAAGGCCTTTGCTATTGCTATTCCCCACGAACAGGCAATGGCCGTTAAAGAAGAAGTGGCATTCTTCCAAGCTATTAAAGCTCGCCTAACCAAATTTGATAGCACAGGAACTGGCTCAGGCAATGTGGACTTAGAAACCACGATGAAGCAGGTCATTGATAAAGCCCTAGTATCAGAACAGGTGGTCGATATCTTTGATGCGGCTGGTATAAAGAAACCTGATATATCCATATTATCAGATGAGTTCTTGTCTGAACTCAAAGACCATCAACACAAGAATGTTGCGTTGGAATTACTCAAGAAATTATTAAAAGACGAACTCCGAGTAAGAGCCAAAAGAAATCTGGTACAAAGCCAATCGATGCTCGAAATGTTAGAAAGTGCTATCAACAAATACCAAAATAAAATCCTCACAGCTGCCGAAGTTATAGATGAACTGATTAAAATCAGTAAAGAAATTGTGGCCTCAGATGACACAGCTAAACAAATGGGTTTATCGGATTATGAGTATGCCTTTTATACCGCTGTAGCGAATAATGATAGTGCTAAAGAAATACTCGAACACGACAAGCTCAGGGAATTGGCAGTGGTCTTAACCCAACGAGTAAAAGAAAATGCCAGTATCGATTGGACTATCAAGGAAAATGTGAGGGCAAAATTAAAGGTGATTATCAGAAGGACATTGAGGCAATACGGCTATCCACCTGATATGCAATTACTGGCAACTGAGACAGTGATGCGTCAAGCAGAAATGATTGCAGAGGAACTCACGGCAGAACCCACTCAGTTTCACTAGCCTAGACCCCGTTTTAGTCATACGCCAATAAACCCCACATAAACAAAATTTGACAATCAATCGATTGATTGATATTGTTTAAATCAATCGATTGATTTAATTTATGGTCAGCATTGTAAAGGGGGAACATGGTCATTAAAGAAAATACCGGCACAGGCACTCACGCTGCACGCAGCCGCTTGGTGATGTCTGCATTGCGTTTGTTTGCCGAAAAGGGCTATAAGGCTGCTTCCACTCGGGAAATCTGCGATGCGGCTGGCGCGAATATTTCGGCTATCCGTTATTACTTTGGCGATAAGGCGGGACTTTATCGAGCGGCATTCTTTGAGCCGATGGGCGACACGCCTTGTGGTTCTAATATCGCCAATTATGCCGACTTACCCTTACCCATAGCGCTAGGCAAATTCTTTAGCGAATTTCTTGATCCGTTAAAAAAAGGTGAAGAACTGGGCTGGGTGATGAAGTTACATTTTAGAGAAATGATCGAGCCTACTGGCGCTTGGCAACAGGAAATCGATTCAGAAATCAAACCGCAACATGATGCCTTGGTTTTATTGCTTAAAGAGCATTTGGGCTTAAAGGCTATCGATGCGGATTTACATAGATTGGCTTTTTCGATGGTTGGCATGGCGGTACATTTTTATGTCGGCCAAGATATTATCTCAATCATAGACCCACAAATTATAAGTACGCCTAAATCAATTGACGATCTGGCGGAACGATTGGCAGGTTATGCGGTGGCGATGATAGCCAGTGAAGCCGCGCGTCGTGCCGAGGCAGGGAGTCGTCATGAATAAAGTATTGTGCTGGTTTGGTTTGAGTCTTCTACCCTTCATGATTTCGGCCTGTGTGCCCCGTGGATTATTTGCAACTGTAGGGCCAGATTATCAAGCAAAACCACTAGAAACGGCTGCAAACTGGCAGGCTCCTCAGCCAGATTTGGCTAATCAAGTTCTAGCTCACCAGGGCGATCAAGCCAACTTGATTCGATGGTGGGATCGCTTTCAAGATCCAGTTCTGACCCGACTGTTAACAGCTGCCGAACAGGTTAGCGCTTCGGTGTTCGATGCTAAAGTACGTATAGAGCAAGCTCGGGCTAACCTTGTAGATGTCAATTCTGCCTTACTACCCAATGTAGATTTTACTACAGCAGTCAAGCGTTCGTCTTCGTCCTTTGGAGGCTCTCCGTTTTTGTGGAACCAATATTCGACAGGATTGCAATCTAGCTGGGAAATAGATTTATTTGGTGGTTTGGCGCGGCAAGAAGAAGCAGCTCGTATGCAGTTAGAGTCAAGAAATGCAGCGTGGCATGATGCCCGCGTCTCAGTCGCGGTCGAAGTTGCAGATGCTTATTTGGCTTATCGTTATTGCGAGGCTCAAGTGCAAATTATGCGGGCTGATACAGATTCGCGCGTTGAGTCGGCGCGATTAGCGGCAATTGCCGGTGAGGCTGGTTTTCGTGCGCCCGGTGACGTCGCATTGACGACTGCCAGTGCTGCCGAAGGCAATAGAACTTTATTAGAACAACAAGCTCAATGTGAACGTTCGATAAAAAGTCTAGTAGCGATGACGGGTCTTGCAGAATTAGAATTACGCCAGTTGTTAAGTAGCTCTAAAGAACGGGTGGCAAAATTACCCAGTCCACCCGAGTTTAAACTAGTGGCGCTGCCCGCTAAAGTGTTACTGCAACGGCCTGATGTGGCCGCCGCTGAGCGTAATATCGCCGAGGCGAGTGCCAACATTGGTGTACAGCGGGCCAAGCAGTTTCCTAAACTGAGTCTGTCTGGCAATATCACCCCAGCTCTCCAAAGTATTAATGGTTCTACCTTGATGTTGGCTCAAACTTGGGCGATAGGCCCGACCTTGAGTTTGCCACTATTCGACGCTGGTAAACGGGCTGCCGATGTGGACGTGGCGCGTGCTCAATACAGTGCCGCCGAAAGTAATTTTCGCAGTAAAGTGCGCACGGCGGTAAAAGAAGTCGAAATAGCGTTGGTTCGTTTAGACAGCACACGTCAGCGGTTACCGCAAGGCCGCACAGCGGTAAATGGTTATCGAGAAAATTTTTTGGCTGTTCAAGCGCGTTATCAAAGCGGTTTAGGTAATTTACTGGATGTAGAAACAGCTCGACGCTATGTGCTGTCCGCAGAGTTGGCGGTTAAGGAGTTGGAGCAAGAACAGGTGAGTGCGTGGATAGCGTTGTATCGGGCGGCTGGAGGCAGTTGGTCAGACAGTGAAAACTCGCCTATACAGGCTGCCGAAGTAAATAACCGCGAGTCAGGTAATACCGATCCCATGTTGATTAAAAATAATTCATTCACCGGTGGAAAATTATGATGAAAGGAAAAAAATGTACGTTATTAATTGTTTTGTTATCGCTGATCAGCTTAGGTGTGGCGATTGGACGTGATAATGAATCCACCCCGTCGACTCCTAAACTAGTGAGCAATCCAGCGCTGAGTGTTTCAGTTATTCATCCAGAAATTCAGGATATTCAGGTTAGCTTAACGGCTAATGGTTCAATTGCGGCTTGGCAAGAGGCGATTATCGGTGCGGAGGTGGGTGATCTGCGTTTAAGTGCAGTTAATGTGCAAGTAGGTGAAACGATTAAGAAAGGTCAAGTATTAGCAACTTTCACAGAAGAAAGCGTGTTAGCTGATGTCGCACAGAGTAGGGCGGTTGTAGCGGAAGCTGAAGCCAATTTGGGGGAAGCTAAGGTTAACGCGGCTCGGGCTACAAAAATATCAACAGCAGGTGCGCTAAGTGCTCAACAGGTTGACCAATATTTGACCATCGAAAAAACGGCTCAGGCCAAAGTGCAATTAGCTAAAGCGCAGTTGGATACGCAATTATTAAGACTTAAATATACTAAAGTATTAGCCAGTGACGATGGGGTCATTTCGTCTCGCATTGCTACCTTAGGAGCCGTCGCGGCAAAAGGTCAGGAATTGTTTCGTATGATCCGAAAAAATCGGCTGGAATGGCGTGGTGAACTTACTGCCGCTGAAATGACTCGTTTGAAACCGGGTTTAAAGGTGCAGGTAGAAGTGCCGAATGTAGGCAGTATAGAAGGTAGTGTGCGCTTTCTGGCGCCTACATTGGATGTACAAAACAGGAATGGATTAGTTTACGTTGATTTGCCCAATGCGATGCAAAGTGGCTTACGTGCGGGTATGTTTGCGCAGGGTGAATTTAATTTGGGTAGTTCCAAGGGGGTAACGGTGCCGCAAGATGCATTGTCTTTGCGGGACGGGTTTAGTTATGTATTCTTGTTGACCGATCAAATTGAAGATCAAGCACGGGTAAAGCAGGTGAAAGTGCAATTGGGTCGTAGAAAGGGCGATAAGCTGGAAGTTTTATCGGGAATTGTTCCAGAAGATCGAATCGTGGCTAGTGGTGCCGCTTTTCTAGCTGACGGCGACAGTGTAAGGGTGGTTAAATAATGAACATTTCTTCCTGGTGTATTCGCAACCCTATTCCAGCCATGATGGTGTTCGTGCTGTTAAGTTTCGCTGGTTTGCTTAGCTTTAAAGCAATGAAAATTCAGAATTTCCCTGATCTGGATTTACCGACTATTTCTGTTACAGCATCCCTGCCTGGGGCTTCTCCGTCGCAATTGGAAACTGACGTAGCGCGAAAAATAGAAAACTCCATCGCTACCTTACAAGGCTTGAAACATATCACCACAAAGGTGCAGGATGGTAGTGCGACCATTAGTGCAGAGTTTCGTTTGGAAAAACCGGTGCAAGAAGCGTTGGATGATGTGCGTTCTGCGGTTTCTAAAGTTAAAGCCGATTTACCAGGTGACTTGCGCGATCCTATTGTTACCAAACTGGATTTGGCCAGTTCACCGATCTTGGCGTTAACCGTCAGTTCACCGCAACGAGATGATGAAGCTTTATCCTGGTTTGTAGAAGATACTGTCGCTAAACGCTTATTGACGGTGCGCGGCGTTGGGGCGGTTAATCGAGTTGGCGGTGTGACCCGTGAAGTGACGATTGCCTTGGACCCCGTAAAGCTTCAGGCAATGGGTGCGACGGCTGTTGATATTTCAAGGCAACTGCGAGCTATGCAACGCGAAAGTGCGGGCGGTCGAATTGATTTGGGTAATGGGGAACAACCATTACGCACCTTGGCTAACGTGGCTACGGTTGATGAAATTCGGCCTTTACAACTTTCCTTGGCAGACGGTCGGCATATTCGTCTTGATCAAGTGGCTAAAATTGAAGATTCGGTTGCCCAACCGCGCTCATTGGCTTTGCTGAACGGTAAAACAGTGGTTGGTTTTGAAGTGACGCGCAGTAGAGGCGCCAGTGAAGTGGAGGTCGGAGCTGGGGTGAAAAAAGTGTTGGATGAACTCCGTCTGGCTAATCCTGATATCGAATTCACAGAAGCTTTTAATTTTGTTACGCCTGTTGAAGAAGAGTTTCAGGGTTCCATGACCATGCTTTACGAAGGTGCCATATTGGCGGTTTTAGTGGTCTGGCTGTTCTTGCGTGATTGGCGGGCCACTTTTGTTTCTGCTGTCGCTTTGCCTCTGTCGGTGATTCCGGCCTTTCTGGGCATGGATTATTTCGGCTTCTCTTTAAATGTGATAACGCTGTTAGCGCTCTCTTTAGTGATCGGTATCTTAGTGGATGATGCTATTGTTGAAGTGGAAAATATAGTTCGGCACTTACGCATGGGTAAAACGCCATATCAAGCGGCAATGGAAGCCGCTGACGAAATTGGTCTGGCGGTGGTTGCGACAACCTTAGCGTTAGTTGCGGTATTTTTACCGACCGCTTTTATGAGTGGGGTGGCGGGGCGTTTCTTTAAGCAATTCGGCTGGACTGCGGCGTTGTCTGTTTTGGCTTCATTGATGGTGGCTAGAATGCTGACCCCGATGATGGCGGCTTATCTGTTGAAAGATAGTGGTCACGCGGAACCCAAAGAAGGCTACGTTATGCGCACTTATATGCACTTAGCTGGTTGGTGTCTGCAACATCGATTAATTACGATTTTTGGTGCGGCGGCGTTTTTTATCGGTTCATTATTTCTGATCCCCTTATTACCAAAAGGTTTTATTCCGCCAGATGATAATCCGCAGACACAGGTTTTTGTGGAATTGCCGCCTGGCTCAAACTTGTCACAAACTCGGGCTTCCGCTGAAGCGGCTAGGCAATTGTTAGAAAGTATTGAGTATGTGGATAATATTTACACAACTATAGGCAGTGGTTCCGCCGGTTCTGACCCAATGGCCGGTTCGCAAGGCAGCGGCGAAGTGCGTAAAGCTACGTTAACGATTACGTTGGCTAATCGCCAAGACAGATTGGTACGCAAACAGGTCATTGAACAAAATATTCGTCAAGCCCTACAAAACTTACCCGGGGTGCGAACTAAAGTGGGCTTGGGTTCTTCTGGCGAGAAATATGTGCTGGTGTTAAGCGGTGACGATCCACAAGCTTTAAGCACGACCGCCCGTAATTTGGAACATGATCTGAGAACGATTCCTGGTCTGGGCAGTATCGCTTCTAGTGCCGCATTGGTAAGGCCAGAAATCGCTGTACGCCCTGACTTTGCTCGTGCTGCCGATTTAGGCGTGACGACAACCGTTTTAGCAGAAACTCTACGTATCGCTACTTTGGGCGATTACGATTGGTCCTTGTCAAAGCTTAATCTGGCGCAACGACAAGTGCCGATGGTGGTGAAGTTAGCTGAAGAAAGCCGACATGATCTGAGCGTGTTAGAACGACTCGTTGTACCATCCGCAAAAGCGGGTATCGGTGGGGTCATGGTGGGGCAAGTCGCTAAATTGGAACTGTCGAGTGGACCTGCTGTGATTGATCGTTATGATCGTTCGCGTAATATTAATTTTGAAATTGAATTGTCTGGTCAGCCTTTGGGTGATGTGGCGGCAGGGGTGGAAAATCTGGACAGCATAAAAAATCTACCAGCCGGTGTGAAGCGCGTTAACATTGGTGACGCGGAAATGATGAGCGAGTTGTTCGCCAGCTTTGGTTTAGCGATGCTGACGGGGGTTCTGTGTATATTTATCGTATTGGTTTTGTTGTTCAAAGATTTTCTGCAACCTATTACTATTTTGGCGGCCTTGCCGCTGTCGTTTGGTGGTGGCTTTGTGGCATTAATGTTGACAGGCAAATCATTCTCGATGCCATCGTTAATTGGTTTGGTGATGTTGATGGGGATTGCCACCAAAAATTCTATATTGTTAGTTGAATATGCAATTGTCGCTCAACGCGAGCATGGCATGAGCCGTATGGAAGCCTTATTAGATGCTTGCCATAAACGAGCCAGACCCATTGTGATGACGACTATCGCAATGGGGGCAGGGATGTTACCCATTGCCATGGGCATGGGTAACGCAGATTCTTCTTTTCGTAGCCCGATGGCTGTTGCAGTGATTGGGGGTTTGGTAACATCAACCTTGCTTAGTTTGTTGGTGATTCCAGTGGCGTATACCTATTTGGATGATTTTAAATATTGGAGCGCGAGTTTGTGGCGTAAGCTTGGCTCCGATAAAAAACAATCAGCAGGTAATATTTAATAACGGTCACCGGTAATAAGACCAAGAAATCTGGGGAAAAAATTTAACAGGATATAAAAAATTGAAATTGACAAGGCGATAGTTACTGCAGGGATTAGAAAATATAGTAGCAAAATATCATATTGCGAATCAGGTGGAAACTGTTTATAGAGGACTTTCCTGATTATTGTTAATGTGGGTTCATGGATACAAAAAACAAAAAAACTGGTACGACTGAGTTGCAAAAGTATTCGTTTTATCGGTTCATAATTAGCTATTAATTTGGAAATATAGAAAAATGCTAAGATACCAAATAAGGTAGCGGTATTATGAAGATATGCATTATGCATTTGCTCAATGTTTATCGCATCAATAATACTGAGGATTAAATAGATAATAATACTGATCAAGCCATAACTATCCAAAAAAAATAAATCTTTTTTTGATTTGGCTATATAAGCACCTATTGAGAAGAAAAAGATAGAGGTTGATTCAGGTAGTATTATTGGTCCAAAATTGATAAACCAACAGTAGGCAAATGGCAGTAATAAGATGGGATATCTAGCAATTATGTTTATTATCGGAGAAATGAGTGCCAGAATAATTAAATCTCTAATAAACCAAAATTGGAATGCTAATTGAGGGCGCATGTAGCCAAGCAATTCATTTAGATAATCAAAAAATCCAAAATTTGCAATAGTGGGACTTTCTCCAGACAGAAAAATTTTTGTCGCTGGGATGGCTTGAACTATGGCATAGATGGCTACAATTGCAAAACTCCAAAACAGAAAAGGAATCAGCAAGGTTTTGACTCTCTTCCTAAGCTTAATTAAATAATTGTTAAAAGACCAATTAAACCCTGTAAAAAAAAGATACCCAGATAGTAAGAAAAAAATAGGCACAGCTAATTGCGCAAAAACACCAGAAATCAAATCTCTTATGAAATTAACAGTAAAATTAGTATCAACAATTCCTAGTTGAACGCCGCCACCCGAAAATGCGATTTTGCTTTTGTAAGCATGAATAAAAACTACAAAAATAATAAGGGGAAATCGAATTAAATCGATTCTTAAAGATGAATTAGCGTTAATCATCGGGGTTAATTTACTCATGGGTCGTTTAGGGGATTATTTTTTAATTAAGGTAATTAATTGTAACTGATCATCAATATTGATTTGGTATTTGTTTAACGCACTCATACCTAAAAGCCGGTTATTGCCTAATAACTTATCGGCAATAAAAGCTACTTGCACATTCTCGATGGTTTCACCGGCTAATTTTATAGAATGCAAAACCCCAAGTTTTGCATTTGTCATCCCATTTGCAGTCTGCATTGACTGTGTTGTAAATTTTGCCAGAGTCATGCCTAGTTTAGCAATCATTGATTCTGGCAGCACCACAATATCAGCACCTGTATCAATCACCATTTCCATGTTTTCCCATAAACTGCCATCGCCTGAAAGTGCTGCTGAAACCATGTAATGATTGCCTTGATGAGTTGTGGGTAAAACAATATTCTGGTTTTCTGGTTTTTGTTTTTTATTGACTATAACAATACGCTCAATATCACCTTTAGCCGTGCGACTGACAATATGGTTATAGGATGCCAATAATTGCTCTAATTGTTGTTCTAAACTGCCCCGGGTTTTAATTTTATCTTCATTCTGAATTCTTTCTAACCCCAGCACTTTAATCTGCATTTGATTTTGTATGTCTATAATTTGTTCATACAAGTCGTTAGGTTCTGGATCTGAATTGGCTAGTGTTACTGTATTAATTAAAAGCCCACTCATAATAAGTAAAGTGCGTAAGAGCGTGTTTTTTATATTAATACAGTCGTTGTTTGTCATTTATGTAAGGTAATTAGCTAGGGGACTGGTTTAAATCCATCAATATATTGTGTCATCTACCCAAGCGTTTTTCAGTATCTAATACTAATTGAGTTGTTTTTAACACAGTATCTGGATTTAAGCTCATAGAATCTATTCCAATTTCCACTAAAAACTCGGCCATTTCTGGGTAATCCGAGGGTGCTTGACCACATAAGCCACAATGTTTACCATTTCTCTTTGCGCCTTCAGAGGCTAAACGGATCATTTCTTTAACCCCTGCGTCTCGTTCATCAAAGTCTTCAGCGATAATAGCAGAATCACGATCGACGCCTAACGTTAATTGCGTAAGGTCATTAGAGCCAATAGAAAAGCCGTCAAAATAGTGGGAGAAGGCATCAATTTGAATAACATTATTGGGTATCTCACACATCACATATATTTCTAAACCATTTTCGCCACGCTGCAAGTTTAATTCTGCCATGTAATTCAATACTTTTTCGGCTTCTTGGACTCGACGACAAAACGGGATCATTAAGATGACATTAGTAAAGCCCATTTCATCTCGAACGCGCTTCATTGCTGCACATTCTAATGCAAAGCCTTCGGCATAAGCCAGATGAGTATACCGAGAAGCACCACGAAAACCAATCATAGGATTAGCTTCGTCAAATTCAAACCAACTGCCGCCTAAGAGGGTAGCGTATTCATTGGTTTTAAAATCAGACATTCTTACGACGACGGGTTTAGGGTAAAACGCAGCGGCTATAGTAGCTACGCCTTCTGAGAGTTTTTGAATAAAGTAGGCTTGCGGACTGGGGAATTGTTTGGTTAACGCGTCTAATTGTTGGCGTTCTGATGCATTTTTTACGCGTTCAGGATGAATAAGCGCCATAGGATGGGCTTTAATGTATTCGGTAATAATAAATTCCATTCTCGCCAAACCCACTCCGTCATTTGGTAAGAACCGCGTCTTAAAGGCCAGCTCAGGATTACCTAAATTAAGCATTATTTTTGTTTTAGGACGTTTTAGACTGGATAAATCTGTTTTACTAATATCAAAATCCAACTTACCTACATACACATTGCCTTTATCACCTTCGGCACAGGACACAGTGACGATACTATTATTTTGAATTAACGTGGTGGCATTTTCACAACCAATCACGGCCGGAACCCCTAATTCACGAGAAATAATAGCGGCGTGGCAAGTTCTTCCGCCTCGATTCGTCACAATTGCAGAGGCAATTTTCATGACAGGTTCCCAATCCGGTGTTGTTAAATCAGCAACTAACACATCACCAGGTTGAAAGTCTTTTAATTCGTTAAGATTGTTAACAATTCTAGCGACCCCCGTGGCAATTTTACTGCCTACGGCATGACCTGTTACTAAGGGTTTAGGGGCATTTTTTAAGGTGTATTGTTCCAGCACGAAAGCGTTTTGTTGGGAAACTACCGTTTCAGGGCGGGCTTGCACGATATATAAAGAGCCGTCTAAACCGTCTTTTGCCCATTCCATATCCATAGGTTTAGCCATTCCTGCTTTTTTGCTGTAATGCTGTTCAATTTTTATAGCGTAGTCAGCCAAGGTTAAAACATCTTGATCCGTTATGCAAAAGCGTTGGCGTTCTTCATCAGAGGTGGCAATATTTCGCGTAGGTTCATGAGTACAACCTTCACTATAGATCATCTTGATCTTTTTAGAACCCAAATTGCGTTTAAGTACGGTGCGATAACCTTGATTGTAAGTCGGTTTATGGACATAAAACTCATCAGGATCAACTGCGCCTTGCACGACATTTTCGCCTAAACCGTAAGCACCCGTTATAAAAACCACATTCTCAAAACCAGACTCTGTATCTAAAGAAAACATAACGCCACTGGCATTTAGATCAGACCTGACCATTTTCATAATGCCAATGGATAAGGCTAATTTAAAGTGATCGAAGCCTTGATCAATACGATAATGAATAGCACGGTCGGTAAATAGACTGGCAAAACAACGTTTACACGCTTCTAACAAAGCAACTTCGCCGCGCACATTCAAATAAGTATCTTGTTGTCCAGCAAAACTAGCCGTGGGTAAATCCTCGGCCGTAGCAGAACTACGTACAGCTACACTCATTTCATCCCCATATTGGGTATGCAATAGAGCGTAAGCGGCGATAATTTGTTGTTCTAAATCAGTTGGAAAGGGGGCGGCATAAATGATATCGCGGGCTGTTCTAGCACGTTTTGCTAAGTCTGCGACATCGTTTGGGTTAAGGCCATCTAAGGCAGTATGTAAGTTATCCCACGCATTGGCTTGATCTAGTAAATATCGATAAGCTTCTGCGGTTACCGCGAAGCCATTGGGTATTTGAATGCCTTGAGAGGATAGTTCTTGATACATTTCACCTAAAGAAGCATTTTTACCGCCTACTAAAGGCACGTCGTCTATCGTTAACTCATTGAACCAGCGGATATAATTTGTTGATGTGTTCATGGCTACTATCCTTAAGGGAAGGGTATTTCGGTTGAAAAGACTCGCTTAGTGTACCCTAACTATTTAAATGGGTGTATTTAAGTATATATCGAGTAAATTTATTCCATAAAAAAGCCTATGTTAAGTTTACTAAGGCTTTTAGGATTAGTTAAGTTGTTTCACCTTGGACACGATGTTGCTGTTCTTCCTAGTACTGTTAACATAAGTTGGTTACTTCTGAAGTTGTCAATATTACCCTGTGGCTATACAATAACCTTAAATTTTAAATGACAATTAAGGAGATAACATCATGGCCAGTTGTTGCGACGATCCAACCGAACCTCATAAAATTGACCCTAGAGAATTATTAAGAGAACAAGAGCATTACGGTAATTTGCTGCGCGATCTTTTTACTGATAATCCTGAACGCGTTATGCTTAAGCATTTACATGAAGCAAGTGCCTATCTTAGAGAACTTGCCGCCCTGCGTGCGTATTACCCCTCAGTCCGTTTAAAAGCTATTGAGTTATTGGATAAAAAAAGCCTAACAGTGCTTGAGCAACTTAAGAACTCAGAACCAGACTCCCAATTTGGTAACGCTGCCAAACAGAGGATTGAACAACTAGCTAATGATACTGGCTTTCTGAGTAAGTTATTTCATATCAAGTAGAAGTTTAAAATGATTGAACCAAGAATTTTACTATGAGTTTTACGTTAGAAAAAGTTGTCCCTTGGGGACGCTCTTATGATGAATACCAGCGGATGTTCGTTTTAAGTGCTACCGATTTAGAGTAACCATTCACACCCCCTAGCTTATAACGGCTGGCAAAGAGGGTGCAAGAAAACCAGCTCGGCGATTATTAATCACAGATTCTAAATAACGCCAAGGACACTGTTGACGTATTCGACAGGTTTCTATGACACTCGCA
>CAIQNQ010000203.1 GCA_903873165.1 uncultured Methylococcaceae bacterium
ACTTTTTCAACGTCTGTACACGTATTATCAACTATTGAAAAGGGGTGAACGTCATCAGAAACTCCTAGCAGATTTTCCTGATAATCCATGAGTGTTTCTTGAATTTCAGCGCACGAATTCTCTTCCTGAAGCACTTTTTCAAGTAATGTACCCTCCATCTCTGGATTTTTTACCCCCTTTTGCAAGGTCGCTGCACGCTGTTTCTCGGCTAGAGCCTTAAGGCGTCCTAACTTTGCTCCCAACCATTTACTGATGTCATACTGTGCATGAAAAGTGTCTGCTCCAGAGGTGCCTTCAAAGCCCGTGACGGCTAGTTTTATCAAGGCCTTAGCGCGATCACTGATGGTGTGATTCACCTCTAGTCCCAACGCTTTCAGACGTGGAACCGATTTTTCAAGCCAGGTATCAAAGCAACGATCTTCACTGATTTCTTCTAAAATCAGATAGCCTGAAGGCAAGTCCATTAACACTAAAATCAGAAAATCGCCAAAAAATGTTTCATCGGCTGCAACAACGGCTTTACGAGACGATGATGACGAACTCGCATCACTCTCACAACTTTGCTGAAACAAAGGTAATAACGCTTCCATCTGATGCAGTTGATGACGGAGGGCTGAGGCGGAAGTACCCACATGAGTATTGATACGAATCAACTTAAAAAACGTAGCTAATTTATCAGCGCCGACGTGGCACTCCATACCGAACGTGTAAAGGGCGGCAATCACCAGCAGTTTTAACCACGCGGCTCCTGCCTCAGTTTCCCAAAAAGCTGATTCAGGGTATTGGTTACGTTTTGCCCGTGATTGTTCGTGCCGATGAACACTACTTTTAGAGCGATTAACCAACGAAGCCAATTTTCGATAACTCTGTTTGCCATGATGGGCTATTTCAGTGAAAATTAGTCTGCTCGTTGCGCGTATTTCTTGGGTTATTTTGTTTTTTTAATCATTGTCGCATAATACAGGATTTTGCCAACGAGCGCTTATTTTGTCCCGCTTTAAGTGGGTAGCCATTTTATACGCATGACAACCCGTCAAATTTCGTATAAATCTTAGTCTATATCGTAAAATGCTTATTGTTTATCGTATTTGGTAGAAAGTGCGTCCTATTTTATTAATTCAATAGTCTAAAATGGGAATTGTTAACACATATTCCCAAATATGATACCTGTGTAGCAATATTTGATATACAAAAGGCAAAATACATTATTAAATATGCCCTAAACCCTATCAAGCAAGCCGTTAAGTACATTAAAAAACCAAAATACAATGTACTATTAGGCAAACACGATATCGTATTTGCCTAATAGGATATTAATAAAGCGAAATACGATACGTATAAGTACCTAACCTATATGTAATAGCCTAAATACGATATACAATTAGCAAA
Source organism: uncultured Methylococcaceae bacterium (assembly GCA_903873165.1). Classification (GTDB taxonomy): domain Bacteria; phylum Pseudomonadota; class Gammaproteobacteria; order Methylococcales; family Methylomonadaceae; genus Methylobacter_C. Next base: position 1,390 of record CAIQNQ010000203.1, read on the forward strand.
ATATGCTACCTGTTTAGTTTTGATAGTGCTATTAATTAAATCGCACTAGGCAAGATAATTATTTATTGACGATTGAATTATAACTTATTCAATATTCTGGATTTGTTCTCGTACTTGCTCTATTAAAACCTTTAGTTCAATAGATATTTGAGTCATTTCAGTGTCGGTCGATTTAGAACCTAAGGTATTGGCTTCTCTGTTCAGTTCTTGCATTAAAAAATCTAAACGTCTACCAATCGGTTCATTGGAGTTAAGTACTCGGAGTACTTCGGTGATATGAGTGTTTAAGCGGTCAAGTTCTTCAGTAATATCTAATTTTTGAGTTAGGTAGACTAATTCTTGTTCTAAACGATCAAAATCAGGCGTTATGACTAGCTCTGTGACTCGATCAGTGATTTTAGTCCGAATTAATTGTAAGACCTGTGGCATACGCAGACTGGCTTGGGCAACAAACTCCTGCATTTTGTGACAGCGCTCTTCTATCAAAACTTTAAGCTGGGCACCTTCACGTTCTCTAACTTGTAATAATTGTACGAGCGTTTGTTTTACTAAATGCGCGACACCTTCATTAAGTTGAGTTTTATCAGACTCCGGTTCTTGTTGAATGCCAGGAAAAGCTAAAACTTCTAAAGCAGAGAAAGATAACGCAGCTTGCATCTGTTCTTCAATTTGGTTGGTCGCATTAAGTAAAGCCGTTACGGCATCAATATTGATATTGAATAATTGCGTGTTTTTAGCTCGTTTTTTATAGCTTAAGGCACATTCAATTTTGCCACGATTAATTTTTGCGGATAACATGCCTCGAATATCGGCTTCCAAAAATCGAAAGTGTTCAGGTAGTTTAAGCGTAATATCGCAGTAACGATGATTAACGGTCCGTAACTCACAGTTAAGGGTTAAATCTCCAATGCTGGCTTCACTGCCGGCGTATGCGGTCATGCTTTTTATCATTATTAATCCAACAAATTATCGATAAACTACAAAAAGTTAATATTCTAACCCGCCCAGTGTACGCTTGCATCTTTTACTGGTTTTTGCGGCTTAATTAATTTTAATGCGGAATAAACTATTGCACCGTTTTGGGTAAATTGGGCGCATTAAGGTAGCTCAGTTAAGGTATACTTTGGGGTTTTAAATTTATCGGAAAGTATATGAGACCCAGCGGACGCACCCCAGATCAACTCAGAGAAATTAAATTTACCTGTGGCTTTACCAAACATGCCGAGGGCTCTGTGTTAGTTGAGTTTGGGGACACTCGCGTACTCTGTACGGCCAGTGTCGATAAAAGCGTACCACGTTTTCTTAAAGGCAAAGGTGAGGGCTGGGTCACGGCTGAATATGGCATGTTACCTCGGTCTACACACACTCGTATGAACCGGGAAGCTGCTCATGGCAAACAAGGCGGTCGTACATTAGAAATTCAGCGCTTAATCGGTCGGTCTTTAAGAGCCGCAATTGATCTAAAAGCGTTAGGTGAGCATACCATTACAATTGATTGTGATGTTTTGCAAGCCGATGGTGGTACACGCACCGCATCAATAACGGGCGGCTTTGTGGCTTTATCCTTAGCCGTTGATAAAATGCTGAAACGTAAATTGATTAAATCCAGTCCAATTCATGGGCAGGTTGCTTCAGTTTCAGTGGGTATATTTAATGGTGTACCTGTTTTAGATTTGGATTACGCGGAAGACAGTAATGCCGAAACTGATATGAATGTGGTGATGAATGATGCAGCGGCCTTTATTGAAGTGCAAGGCACGGCGGAAGGACATGCTTTTAGAAAAGAAGAGTTAGATGCGATGTTGGAGTTAGCCAGTATCGGAATTAAGCAATTGTTAGAAAAACAGCAAGCGGCCTTAGAAGGTAGTTTATAAGTTTCACTTTTTTCTTGAGTAGCCATTATGAGTTTTTTATCAGCACAGCAGATCGTTTTAGCCAGTGGAAATCAAGGTAAGATTAAAGAAATTCAGGCGTTATTATCCGGGCATCAAGTTGTAACTCAGTCGGCTTTTAATGTAAAAGAAGCGGAAGAAACTGCGTGTACGTTTGTCGAGAATGCCTTGATTAAAGCCAGGAATGCGGCTTTACATTGTAATTTACCGACGATTGCAGATGACTCTGGTTTGGTGGTGGATGCTTTAAATGGTTATCCGGGTGTTATTTCCGCACGTTATGCCGGTGTTGGGGCGACGGATCAAGATAATATCAAGAAATTATTACTGGCTTTAGAAGGTGTGCCAGAAGCCCAACGCACAGCACGGTTCATTTGTGTGATGGTGTTTATGGCTCATGCCAATGATCCTTGTCCGATTATTGCCCAAGGTGTTTGGGAAGGTACAATATTAACTAAACCGGTTGGTTCTAACGGTTTTGGTTATGATCCAGTGTTTTGGGTGCCTGACCATCAATGCGCTTCGGCTGAATTGTCTGCGGATGAGAAGAACGCTGTTAGTCATAGAGGGCAAGCGCTGCGATCTTTAACGCAGTTACTTAAGGCTAGTGAGTTATAAGCGTTAATCTTGATGAATACGATACAGGCCATTGCTGAACAGTATACAGATCGTATTAGCGATATTACTGCCTTAGGTCATGGCCTTATTAATGATACTTATTGGGTAGTATCTGATTCTGCCACATTGGTTTTGCAACGCATTAATAGTCACGTTTTTCCGAAGCCTATGCAGATTATGGCTAATCTGCAGCAATTAACCAGGCATATTAGTCAAAAATCGCCTGAAGCCGTTAAATTAAAAATCCCTGCGTTACTACAAACACAAGCTCAGCAAGATTATTTCCAAGATACACAGGGCCAGTATTGGCGAGCTTTAGAGTTTATAGAAAACACCCAAAGTCTAGAAACGCTAACTTCTTTACAGCAAGCGCAGCAAGTGGGGTTTGCGTTAGGGCATTTTCATTGTTTGGTCAGTGATCTTAATACTGATGACCTGTGCGATACGTTGCCTGGCTTTCATATTGC
>CAIQNQ010000204.1 GCA_903873165.1 uncultured Methylococcaceae bacterium
GGATTCAAATACTAACTTTACTGTTGATGCTACGCATCAAGCATTCTGGACACCCGACTTAAATGCTAGTGGCGTCTTAAATGCGTTTACTGCAGTGGCTGTTGATAATGCTGGACTAGGATCAGTCACTCCGATACAAGCCACTGTCGCGGTTACGTTTGTCAATTATGCACCTACCTTCACCAATTTTGCGGCTCCTGTAGCCACCGGAAATGAAGACAGTCAAATCAGTATTACACTGGATAATCTAAAAGCGCAAGGCAACGAAGCGGATAATGATGGCACAGTGAATGGTTTTGTCATTAAAGAGTTAAGTTCTGGATCCTTACTGATTGGCAGTTCCTTAGCTACGGCTACTGCATGGAATGCCAGCTCTAACAATAGCATTGATGCTACTCACCTAGCGTTCTGGACACCAGCAACCAATGCCAACGGTACGCTTAATGCCTTTACTGCGGTCGCTAAAGATGATGGCGGCTTAGAGTCGGCGACACCTGTGCAAGCGACTGTATCAGTAACAGAGATAAATGATCTTCCCACGGGTGCCGTTAAAATTACGGGTACACCGACTCAAAATCAAATATTAACGGCCTCCAATACGTTGGCGGATGTTGATGGCTTAGGCACTATCACATATCAATGGCAAGCCAATGGAGTCAGTATACTCGGTGCCAATAAGCCAACTTATACCTTAGGTCAAACTGAAGTAGGTAAGACGGTGACAGTTAAAGCCAGTTACACCGATGGTCATGGTCATAACGAAAGCGTTTTATCCTCAGCAACCAGCAAAGTACAGGTTGCTATCAGCCCCGGCATCACTTTTAGTAATACCGCTAATTTAACTACCACGGAAGCAGGCGGCACTGCTGCATTTGGTGTGGCACTTAAAACAGCCCCTCATCATGATGTGGTTTTAACGTTAACGAGTAACGACGCCACAGAGGGTATGTTCGCCAGCACACAAACAACCACTCAAACTTTAACCTTTACCCCTACAAATTGGAATCAAGTACAAACGGTTACGTTGAAAGGGGTGGATGATAAGATAGTTGATGGCAATGTGGATTACACTATTAGTACAAAAGTAACCTCAGATGATCTTAATTATGATGGAATGCGCAGTGGTACAGGTTTAGCAATTGCAAATATACACGTCACAAATAACGATGATGATCAGCCAGATGAAATTTATGGGGATGATGGTGGTCACGCCATTAATGATTATCTGATTGGAGGCAATGGTGCCAGTGATATCTATGGTCTATTAGGCCGAGATGAATTACACGGTGGTAACGGAGACGACCGCTTATACGGTGGTTACGGTGATGACGTTCTTTACGGCGAAGCCGACAACGACCAACTTGAAGGCGAACAAGGCGATGATAAATTATACGGGGGTGATGGCAATGACACCTTAAACGGAGGCACAGGTAATGATAGTTTAACCGGTGGCAATGGCGATGACGTATTGGATGGAGGCACCGGCAAAGACAGTATGGATGGTGGTAATGGTTCAGATACCTACTATGTAGATAATAGTGGCGATGTGGTATCAGACAGTGGCACGACCGGTATTGATACGGTCAATATTGCTTCCTATATCAGTTCAACCTTTACCTATACGCTGGGTGCAGGTATTGAGAATGCATGGTTATCCCCTGATGCAAGAGATGCGGATTTAACGGGTAACACCAGTAATAACACTTTGACAGGTAATAGCTTTGATAACCAACTAGCCGGTGGTGATGGCACTGATACTCTGAATGGAGGGGCTGGTAATGACACGTTAACTGGCGGCAATGGCAGTGATCAGTTAGACGGAGGTGCTGGGGTAGATAACTTATTAGGAGGCGATGGCTCCGATACTCTTAATGGTGGTACAAGTAACGACTCCTTAAATGGCGGCACAGGTAACGATGAATTAATCGGCGGTGCGGGTAATGACACGATTAATGGCGGAGTCGGTTTTGATTGTGCTGATTATTCGAGTTCCACATCCAACTTAACGATTAACCTTAAAGCAGGCACTGCTAAAGGCAATGATATTGGCACAGATAGTTTAACAGCGATTGAAGAAGCTTGTGCGGGTTCAGGAAATGATGTGATCACTGGCTCTGACAATAACAACCAACTAGAAGGTGCAGCAGGTAATGACACTTTAAATGGTGGCACGGGCAATGATACCTTAAACGGGGGGACAGGTAATGATAGCCTCGTAGCGGGCAACGGCAATGATATAGTGTTTGGTGGTGCTGGTCTTGACATTCTAAGTGGCGGAATCGGTGCTGATAGCTTTGATTTTAATGCCATTGCCGAATCAGCCATCGGAAAATCTCACGATATCATCAAAGATTTTACCCACAGCCAAGCCGATAAGATTGATTTAATAGGTATTGATGCCAATTCAAAAGTGACTGGGGATCAAGCTTTTAGTTATTTAGGCTCAAAAGCCTTTGATGGTAAAGCCGGAGAAATACATTATATAAGCGGCGTTTTATCCGGTGATATTAATGGTGATAAGGTCGCCGATTTTGAGATTGCCATTACGCTGGTTGGCACTACCAGCTTAGTGGTAGGTGATTTTGTCTTGTAAGTAGAAAACAAATACCACACTTTAATTTAACTAACACGACTGCTTAATCAATACAAACTATTGACATGACAACTTATACGGTAACTTCTGGACAAACCAAGACAGGTTTAGCACTAAACTACAGTGATATTTTAAATATCAATTCTGGTGGAATTGTCAATGGCACTGTCGTGAGCAGTGGAGGAACCGCATACATCTCTAAGGGCGGCATAACTAATAACACAGAAGTTAATAGTAATGGTGCTGAAGCCATATCAGGAGGAATTGCTAATGGCACTGTCGTTAATAGTGGTGGAAGTGAATACATTACTTCGGGTGGAATTGCCAGTAGCACAGTCATTAATAACGGAGGTTCTGAATACATCTATTCAGGTGGCATTGCAAAGGGCACAGTCGTTAATAGCGGGGGGTCAGAAAACATTCATTTAGGTGGCATTGCCTCTGGAATTATAGTAAACAGCGGCGGTCACCTATGGATAGAATTAGACTCATATATTTCAAAATCCAGTTCAAATGCTGAATCTGTCATCAAAGGTGTAACTCTTCATAGTGGTGCTAGATTGTTGATGCAATTAAATGCTGGCGCAAATCTGGACATCGACTCTAAGGATATTTACACGGCTATTACCCTTAACGGTGGCACTGACAACATTTTGTCGGGGGGTATTGTCAGAAGATCAATTGTTAATAGCGGTGGGGGTGAACACATTCACCTAGGCGGCATAGCAAGTAGTACGATTATCAATAACGGCGGATCAGAGTCAGTTTATTTAGGGGGTATAGCCAGTCGCACAATGGTTAATAGCGGCGGATCTTTATCCATCCATTCTGGAGGTATCGCAAATGGTTCGACGGTTAATAGCGGTGGGAAACTATGGCTAGAATTAAGTTCGGAGCTTTCAAAAACAGGTTCAGATGGCGAATATATCATCAACGGTGTCACTCTTCATAGTGGTGCTAAGTTAGCAATTCAATTGGATGCTGGTGCTAATCTAAACATCAATTCTGGTGATATTTACTCTGCTATTACCATTAAAGGCGGTACTGAGAACATTTTATCAAACGGAATTGTAACTGGCACAATCATCAATAATGGCGGAGTTGAGTCCATTTATTCTGGAGGCATTGCCAGTAACACCGTCGTTAACAGCGGTACTCAATACATACATTCAGGTGGAAAAGCAAGCGGCACAATCGTTAGTAGCGGCGCAACAGTACACTTATCTTCCGGTGGTGAAGCGAATAACTCGGTAGTTAATAGCGGAGGAAATCTTTCTTTAGACCTAAGACTAACAGCAGATATTAAAAAAACAGGCTCAAATGCCGAATATATTGTGAATAATGTTACTTTACATAGTGGTGCTAAATTGTCACTAGAATTAGACCCAAGTATTAGCCTAGGTGTCTATTCTAAAGGTGAGTACATTATCAATAGAACTCACGGTAGCACTGAAAGTATTAACTTAAAAGGTATCCAAAAAAGCACTGTCATTAATGGGGGTACTGAAACTGTTTATGCCGGAGGTATTGTCAGCGGCTCATTAATTAATAGTGGCGGCACTGAGAACGTAATGTCAGGCGGAGTTGTCAGCGGTACAGTAGTTAATAGTGGTACTGAAAATATTTTGTCGGGTGGAACAGCAGTTGGCACAATTGTTAATAATGGAGGAGAGCTACATTTTGTTAAATCGGCAATAATAAATAGTCTTACTTTAAATTCTGGTGCTAAGCTGAATTTTTTAAATGTTAACGTAACCTCTGCTAGTGTTAATAAGTTGAATCAATTAGTTCTTACCAGTGGTGACGTGATACTCCAAAAGATCGGTCTAAAGGGTGATTACTCTAACATTGAATTTGTTACCCATAACGATAGCAAGAGCGGCACTTTAATCACTGAATTAAATTTAACGGGATCCGTAGCCGACTTTTTAGCAAATCAAAGTTTAATATCAAATTCTGCTCGGTACGTAATTAAAGACTTCGATTTCAACATTGCAAATAATCTTGATGCTTTAAAAGCCAATATAGCGAAAATCAAGTCTATCTCTATAAATCACTTTAATAATCCTTTAGCAATAACTGAAGCACAATTCACCAGAGATGCTGATGTTATAAGTTTAATTGGCTCCTATAAAGTAACGGTTAACAATGTAATTGCTGCTGATGCTGCAAAGATTGCTGCTCACACTTATGTAGCTTTACTCTCTGTCACCGATTCAGCAACTAATATTGCTGCTAAGTTGAATACCCTGCAAAGTTTAAATAATAAACTTACCAGCATCACCGCAAGCGATGCAGTGCCTACTGTTATTAACTTAACGGCAGCACAATACAAATCTATGTATAACATGAAATTCAATAACTTTACAGCAGCAGTTTCAGGAATTACAACGGCTACAGCGGCAATTGCGCAAACGGATTCTAAAGTGACCCAATTTAACGTGGTTGATACAACGAATAACATCATAAGCTATTTATCTGCATTACGCGCTGATACAAAGCTCACCAGCATCACTCTGAGTGATTCGCCTACCGCCTTATCAATTACACCTAAGCAATCATTCACTTATCATAATGTCTTAGCCAAAATTTCGGATCATTATCACTTAATTATTACCGGCACAAATACGGCTGATAAACTTTACGATACGATAAAAAGTCACGCCACGTTGACTGGGGGTGATGGTATTGATACTTTTAACGTCACAGGAACCGACACCATCACCGATCTAGGTAATGGAGGTGCAGATATTTTAAAGATTGCCACAGGTGCCACAGTAAATGCTACGATTATTAGCCCTTGGACAGCCAATATTGACACTATAAATTATAGTACGGTTAGTATTACAACGCCTGGGCTTGCCGTAAATTTATCAGCGGTAATCAAAGGCACGTCTGGTTATAAAATCACCAATACTGGGCAGGGTACTCTATTGACCGGCTCTGCTTTCGGCGATTTAATCATTGGAGGTGCTGGAAGCGATACCATAGCGGGTGGCATGGGTAACGATACCTTGACGGGTGGTGCGGGAGTTGATTATTTTATTTTTAATACTCTGCCTAATTACGGATCTCATTATAATAATTATAATTATTATTACAATTATTATAATGTTGATTCAATTACTGACTTTGTTTCAGGCAAAGATCATTTGCAATTCAGTAAATCCATCTTCACTGGGCTTTTTACTGTTGCGGGTAATGGCAATGGTAATAAACTAATGGCCTCTGAGTTTGTATCCAGTCCCATTGCTACCCACGGCATCACAACAAGCTCACACTTAATTTATAATAACTTATCAGGTGCTTTATATTATGATGCAGATGGTAATGGTAGTGATGTTGCCATTAAGGTAGCTATTCTTGGCACAGCAACTCATCCAGCATTAGCCGCATCGGATATTTTTATTATTACTTAATAAAATTATATGTTTATGTACTTAACACTATAAAATAAATTACAGATGCTTAAAGCTACCGATCATCAGATATTTTCTATAAATACCTCACCTAATCCACCTCTACCTACTTTAGTGGGTAGCTCTACTGGTTTCCAAATTAATTTAGTTTGGGATAGTACCGTTAGCAATGCTCCCCTTGGCTTTCAGACTGCTATTATTCAAGCAGCTGAAGTACTCTGTAACACAATATCTAATAATATCACTATAAATTTAGGCATTAGCTGCACAGGTGCTGATGGTGTTGCTTCAGGAGGACCCACAACCGGATCGTACGAGCCTTATACTACTATTCGCGATTATTTGCTTAGCAATGCTCCTGCTGGTGCTAATATTTTTAATGCTTTACCTAAGGGATCAACTGTTCAAGGAGAATCTACAGTGACCGTTTGGGATGCGCAACTTAAACTTTGGGGATTTGAAACAACAGATGAGCTTGATGGGAGCGCATCTTTTGCGCCTGACATTCCATTAATCACATTAACGAGTGTAGCTCTACACGAGTTAACCCACTGTTTGGGAAGAATTCAGAGTAGTAGCCCACCCGATGTATTTGACGTGTTTAGATATAAATCCCCTGGCTCTTTACTGTTTACTGGAGACACGTCATCTTTACCCGCTTATTTTTCAATTGACGGTGGAAAAACTCATTTAGCCGACTATGGTATAAATTCGGATCCAAGCGACTTTTTAAATACTGGCGTTCAAGGTAACAATGACCCGTTTAATGAATTTTATGGCACTAACACCCAACAACCACTCTCTGTTATAGACCTGATACAATTAGAGGCAATAGGATATAAACTGACGCCGGCAACTCAGGCTAAAATTACACTTAACGTAGCTAATTTTATAAAGAACACGAAAAGTGGTAACAATGAAAGTTTTTTCCTCCTGGATACTTCAGCTAATATTTCATCAAATATAGATACTCTCCATTCGTATGTTAATAAATTGATTAGCATTACTCAGTCTGGAGTCAATACACCTTTAGCGATAACGCCAACGCAATCATTAACTGACCACGATGTCTTAGCCAAAATATCAGCCGCTTATAACTTATTAATTACTGGTACTTCAGCCGCCGATAAACTCTGCGATACAGTTAATAGTCATGCGACTCTGACAGGTGGTAAAGCTGTTGACACTTTTAATGTGACTGGAATTGATACCATCACCGACTTAGGTAATGGGGGTGCTGATATTTTAAAGGTTACGACAGGGGGAATAGCTAACGCCACTATTGATAGTGCTTGGACTGCTACAGCAGATACAATCAATAATGGCACGGTCAATATCACCACAGCAGGGTTGGCGGTTAATTTATCGGCAGTAACGAAAGGCACTTCGGGTTATAAAATCACTGATACTGGCGGAGCAACGCACTTAACCGGTTCTTCCTTAGGGGATTTAATTATCGGCGGCACTGGTAATGATTTTTTAGCAGGTGGTTTAGGTAACGATACTTTAACAGGAGGTAAAGGCAATGATTTCTTTGTATTTAATACTCAGCCTAATAACAAAAGCAATGTCGATTTGATTACTGACTTCGCTTCAGGCAAGGATCATTTGCAACTCAGTAAAGCTATTTTTGCCGGACTTAACACAGTAGCAGGAACAGGCAATGGTACTGTATTAAAAGTGTCTGAGTTTGTATCCAGTCCAACCGCAACCCACGGCACAGTAACAACTTCTCACTTGATTTATAACAGCACTTCGGGAGTGTTATATTACGATGCGGATGGCAATGGTAAAGGTGCGGCAGTTGAGGTGGCTATTCTTGGTACTTCGACTCATCCAGCATTAGCTCTAACAGATATTTTGATAATCACCTAATAATTAGAACTGAATTGGATAAAACTTATCGAAGCGTAAGTCTTATTTTTCTCTAGCATAATTATTATATAAATAGACACTAAATCATCATGATTAAAAAAACCTTAACCAATACGATTGCGAACTATACTCTACCTAGCGTCAATAAAACTATTATCGGTATTGTTAACTTAACGGAGGGGCTCGGTGATCATACGTTAACAGGTGGTTTAGGAGCAGATCTGTTCATAGTAACAGGTACTGATACGATTACCAATTTAGGCTTAGGGAGTGATGATTTATATGTTGCTCCTAAAGGCATAGCTAGAATTACTTTGGCAGGTGATTTTACTGCAACTGTAGCTACTATCAATAATGGTAGTGTGCAAATCATGGCGAATGGTTTTGACATCAACCTTAAAGCCGTAAGACAAGGTACACATGGTTTTACAATTCTTAATAATGGTTCAACATCTGATAGTATTGTAGGAACTAATAGAGGTGATACCATCATTTGTGGCCTTGCAAATGACACATTAACAGGCGGGGGCGGAGCTGACAGCTTTCAATTTATTATAAAAAACTATACCTCACCCAATACGAACTCACAAAACTCCACAGCCTATCCAATCATTACTGATTTTAACTCAAGTGATAAAATTAAGTTTCAAATCCCTGAATCTGACCATTCGCAACCTAAAGTAGCGTCCTTCTTCAATACAATTGGTCAACTCAAGTTAAATAGCAAAATATTCTACGCGAGTGCTGATGGTGTTGCTCTAACCGCTCAAAACCGTATCCTGTATAACACAACTACGGGCACAGTTGCATTTGATGCTGATGGCAGTGGCTCAACCAAACCCATAATAATTGCCCAGCTTGGCATCAATAAACATTTCAATTTACAAGCAAACAATATCGTAATCCTGGCGAATAAAGAAGAAACAGGGGCTGTATCAATCAGTGGTAGTGCCATTCAAGGTCAAACTTTAACAGCAAGTAATACCTTCGTTGACCCAAACGGTATTGGCACCCCTGTTACCTACCAATGGTTAGCCAATGGCAAGGAAATTTCTGGTGCCACAGGTATTACATTAACGCTATTAAGTGCAGATCTGCTAGATAAAAAAATTAGTGTCCGAGCTACTTATACTGATTTAATAGGAACTTTAGAAAACCATACGAGTATAGCAACTTCACCTGTTGTGATTGATAATGACCCGCCTTCAGTTGACTTAGTTCTAACTCAGGCAGTACAGGATACTACTATCAACATTAGCTTTGCCGACATCAACGCTCAAGCAAAGTCAATTGTGGACGCTAAAACCCATGCAATTGATCCTCTAGCTAACTCAAATTATCTAACCAATCCTTTCCTTAAATTTGATATTGAGGGAATTGCAACTGGCACCTTAACTATTGGCACGGACGTTAACAGTGCGACACCTTGGAATCCAATAACAAACCATTTTATTGATGCAACCCATCAAGCATACTGGAAACCAGATTCTCTTACCAATAATCCAAATATCTTTAAAACTGGTTATTTAACTGCATTTAAAGTCATTGGCAAGAACAATTCATTTCAAGTTGCTATTCAAGAAATAGCACACGTTACACCAGTCAATCACGTGCCAGTATTCGTAGTTGATCCAAATGTGTCCCAACCACAAGCATTAACTGCTCCCATTACTATTAACGAAGCTATTGCTGACACAATAGGTAAGCTAAATACCATCGATTTTGACAGCATTTCAACTATAAGTTATAGCATTAAAGATGGCATCATTAGCAGCGATCAACTTAGTGTTAGTCACACAAATAATTATGGCACATTAACCGTCCAAAGAGGCACGGGTAAATATACTTATATCCCCAATATCGCAGCCATTGAATCATCAACTACAAGCATTTCTACAACTTTTACTGAAACTGTGACCGTTTCAGATGGTATTGCACCCGTTGTCGAACATCCATTAACTATATCAACCCAAGTAAAATATATATCAGGAAACCAAGGAAATGTGCCTTTAAATGCGAATAATGGTAATAACATTATCGTAGGAAATACGGGTAACAATTCTTTAAAAGGTGGCTCGGGAAGCGATATTCTAATTGGAGGCTTAGGAACTGATACATTAACAGGTGGAGTGGGGAGTGATATTTTTAAGTTTGATTCTATTGCTGACAGTATATCGGGTAATGGTCGTGACGTTATTACCGACTTTACTCCTGACAAAGGGGATCTGATTGATTTATCAAGTATTGATGCTGATACCAATACAGCAGGTAATCAAGTATTCCGCTTTATAGGCAGCAATGCTTTTCTGGGTAAAGCGGGCGAACTAAATTATAGTAATGGTATTGTGTCAGGCGATATCAATGGCGATAAAATAGCCGATTTCCAGATTGCAGTAACACTAGTAGGAACAACGACCTTAGTCTCTGCAGACTTTATCTTATAAGTTATTAAGTTACGACAGGTATTTTACCTATCTTACTCTGCCAGATTTTAGGGGCGATCTGATGTATGGATTGCCCTTGCACATCAACGGCAACAGTGACTGGCATATCTTCTACTACAAACTCGTGAATCGCTTCCATACCTAAATCAGCAAAGGCGACTATATGTGATTTTTTAATAGCTTTTGAGACTAAATAAGCAGCGCCACCTACCGCCATTAAATACACTGCTTGATGTTTTTTAATCGCATCAATCGCTTCTTGACCCCGTTCAGATTTACCTATCATGCCAATTAAGCCGGTTTCGGCAAGCATAGTTTCGGTAAAATTATCCATTCGAGTTGCTGTCGTAGGGCCAGCAGGGCCAACGACTTCATCACGAACGGGATCAACAGGCCCTACGTAATAGATAAACTTATTAGTAAAATCGACAGGAAGAGGTTCTCCTTTAGTTATCATATCGGCTAAACGTTTATGAGCAGCATCACGACCCGTTAACATCGTGCCACTCAATAATAGGGTTTCACCCAATTGCCAAGTCGCCATTTCTGCTGGCGTAACCGTATCCAGATTGACACGTCGTGCAGTCGCACCCGCTTCCCAGGTAATACTAGGCCAATCTTCTAAGCGCGGTGGTGTAAATTCCGCAGGCCCAGAGCCATCTAAAACAAAATGGGTGTGCCGAGTTGCCGCACAATTCGGAATAATCGCCACCGGCTTATTGGCCGCATGAGTCGGATAATCCTTGATTTTTATATCCAATACAGTGGTTAAACCACCTAAGCCTTGCGCACCTATACCTAAAGCATTCACCTTTTCATATAACTCTAAACGTAATTCTTCGAGCGCATTAGCTGGCCCTTTTGCAATCAGATCTTGGATATCAATAGATTCCATACAAGCTTCTTTCGCCAACAACATGGCTTTTTCTGCAGTACCGCCAATGCCAATACCTAAAATACCCGGAGGACACCAACCAGCGCCCATCGTAGGCACGGTTTTAAGCACCCAATCGACAATACTGTCAGAGGGATTCAACATCACAAACTTGGATTTTGCCTCAGAGCCACCGCCTTTTGCGGCGATTTCAACTTCTACCTTATCACCCAAAACCAACTCTATATGCACTACAGCAGGCGTATTATCTTGAGTATTAATACGTTTACCAGCTGGGTCTTTAAGGATAGAAGCGCGTAACACATTATCAGGATGGCTATATGCTTGCCTTACCCCCTGATTAACCATCTCTAACACGCTAAGTTGACTAGCCCATCGCACATCCATGCCCACTTTTAAAAACACCGTCACAATACCGGTATCTTGGCAAATAGGCCGATGACCTTCTGCACATAAGCGGGAGTTAATCAGGATTTGCGCCATCGCATCTTTGGCGGCAGGACTTTGTTCTTTTTGATACGCCGTATTTAAGGCTTGGATAAAGTCCAACGGATGATAATAAGAAATGTATTGCAAGGCATCCGCAATACTCTGAATAAAATCTTCTTGGCGTATCAATGTCATCGTTTTATCGTGTTATTCTTCGTCGAGTTGCTCAGCATCTAACTCACCTTGTTTGCTGTAACTCGGTGCGATACTGATTAATAAGGTCACTAATGCGGCTAAATAAGGCACGGCTTGTACCGATAAAACCGCTATCCACAATCGACCACTTAAGTTATCAAAATGATCAATATAGGCCATAGCACCAATACTAATAGATAATAAGAACAACAAAAACAACTCTTGTCTAATGGTGATTAAGCCTAAAAATAACGCCCCTTTCTTTTCATATTTGGGTGTACGCATAAACGGTTTACCTGAGGTAAACAAACCTTGTATGGTTCCTCTAGCCACGGTATGTGTTAAAGCTAAACCCGACAATGCTGCCCCTAATGATTCCCAAACTGAACACGGAACCCGCGCTTGATATAACCATAAGCCCCGTAAAATCTTGAAGCTAAATAAACCTACGGTGGGCATTAAGAACACATTAGCCGGCAACTCACTATGAATAGGATCTATCATGATAAGTGCGGTTAATATTAAACTCGCTGAAGTAAACACTAACGCTAAAGCATCTGAAAACCACGGCAACCAACCTGCCACAAAGTAATAACGTTGTGCCGAGGTTAATGGTGAGGCTTTATTGGGTAAGAAACTACGCCAGTGGCCTTTAATAATTTGCATCGCTCCATACACCCAACGGAAACGCTGGGTCATATAACCCGACATAGTATCTGGCATCAAGCCCCGGCCGAATGAATCTTTTACATACACTGAATCATAGCCGGCCTCATATAATCTTAAGCCTAATTCACTATCTTCACAGATACACCATTCCGCCCAGTTTCCGACTTCTAATAAGGCTGACTTTCTGATCATCGTCATAGTGCCATGTTGAATAATGGCATTGTATTCGTTTCTTTGCACCATACCGATGTTAAAGAAACCGGCATATTCCCAATAACAAAAGGATTTAAAAGTACTTTGATCCCTATCTCGATAATCCTGAGGCGACTGA
The DNA here is from genome assembly GCA_903873165.1 of uncultured Methylococcaceae bacterium. Taxonomy (GTDB): domain Bacteria; phylum Pseudomonadota; class Gammaproteobacteria; order Methylococcales; family Methylomonadaceae; genus Methylobacter_C. Next base: position 12,851 of record CAIQNQ010000204.1, read on the forward strand.
ATAAAGCCAACATTCTCATTATCAAAATACGGTACCATGCACTTCAACCAATCGGGTGATAAAACATAGTCACTATCGATAACAGCGATAATCTCTGCGTCTTCTGCTGTTTGTTCTAAAGCATGGTTAATAGCACCCGCTTTAAAGCCTGGCCAGTTTTCCAAATGGAAGAAACGGAACATAGGTCCCAATCTTTCACAATCATCCCGCACTGGCTCCCATACTTCTGGGTCTTTAGTGTTGTTATCCATCACTAAGACTTCTAAGTTAGGGTAATCCACTCTTGCTAAAGCTTCCAAAGTTTTTCGAACCATCAAAGGGGGTTCGTTATGAATCGGTAAATGTAAAGACACCTTGGGATATCTAAACGTTTCACTCGGCGTTAAAGGTTGAAAAGTTCTAGCTGATTTCTTATGCCAAACAACTTCCGCAATTTCCAAGCTTTCTATCAGCAGAATAATAACGGCCATTACCTGCATTAATAACATCAATGCCCAAAACACTACACTCAGTTTCGTCTGATATTGCTGGGCACCAATGGAAGCGGACCAGAATATAACCGATACCGATAAGTTGGCAATCAGTCCTAAAAATACAACACCAGGTAATTTTAAAGTCGCACGGGTAAATAAAATTAACACAATTAACACAAAACTAATCGCAGCAGCTGCCACAGCCCAGTTTTTCCAACCCGGCATGGTAATGACATCACCATCCATTGGATATTTAGGTTGTCGATCAGCGTTAAAAATACCCCAATAGGCTCCAGCTGAACCTTCTATCGATTTTTTCCATGGCTGGTCAAAAGCTTCTACGATGTAGTAAGTCACCTTTTCTGCATCCGCTCTATTTAAAAACTCACGTAAGAATGTAGCTTGATTTGAAACTGAAGCTTCTGAATGTTTAAACGGCTGACCATCAGAGGGCCAACCCACTTCAGTAATGATAATAGGCTTATTAGGGAAAGCCTTAGCCACCTCATGATACCGTTCAAACGCATAATCAACCGCATCTTCAGCTGCTATACCTTCCCAATACGGCAAAATATGCATGGCGATAAAATCAACCTCATCCACTAAATCAGGATTTTTTAACCACACATCCCATGTTTCTGAAGTACTGACTGGGCGGTTAGCGACTTTTTTAACTTCACGGATGTAATCAATTAATGCTGATTTTGGAATCTCATCACGTAAGATAACTTCGTTACCTACCATTAAGCGAATCACCCGAGGATTGTTCTGTTGAGCGACCCGAATCAAGGTATCAACTTCTAAACGATTCTTTTCTAAATTACCATCAATCCATGCCCCTAACGTCACATTAAGATTGTATTTACTGGCTAACTCAGGGATTTTATCCTGACCTTTCAGCATACTATAAGTACGCACCGCGTGGACTTTATTAGCTAATAGTGCTAAGTCACTATCGATATCTGCTTCACTAGGCATGGAGTCGCCAGTTTGAGTATCTTCCTTTCGTAGAGGATCATAAGTAACCCCCATGGTTGTTTTGGTCCACGGCTGTAATTGCAATGGGTTATTGATATAACTCCATATACTAAAATTGACCGCAACAAGTAATGCAACAACAAAGAGGATGGCAAAATTTCTTTTCATTTGAGTATCTAAAATATCGCTTTACGCGAGTTTATAGGTTTAATTGTGTGTATCATTATTTTTATAAATAATGATACAACATATCTTACATGGACTTTAAATCTAACCGTTAATAAATTATTAATTTCAAAGTTGAATAGCCGTCATTAAAGACCGTTATTCTGGCAAAAACTTAACCCATTTAACGGCATTTTCATCTGTTTTTACAATCTCTAAAGGATGACCTAACAACTTAAAGCTAGTACCCGAGTCGGGAATAGTCTCCATAAACTCAATAATCAAGCCATTTAAGGTCTTTGGACCCTCGGTAGGTAAGGACCACTGCATAATTCTGTTTAACTCCCGTAACGTTATCGCTGCATCGATCAAATAACTACCATCCGCTTGTTTTATGGGAGCGACCTCATCATCCACTAACTCCCCGACTATTTCCTGAATTAAATCATCCAAAGTTACTAAGCCTTGCACATCACCATATTCGTCAACCACCACACCAATGGTGTTTTTCTCACTTTTAAAGCGCAATAACTGCGCATGTACGGGCGTATTATCAGGTATGAAAGTCGGTTTACTGAGTAAATTAATTATCGCTTGTTTGTCGAAATCATCATGACCGACTAAAAATAAAACTTTGCGAAGATGTAAAAAACCGACAATGCGATCAACATTGGTTTTATAGACGGCTAATTGGGTATGGGGACTGGTTTTTATTTGCTCAATAATTTCTTCTATTGAGTCTTCAAGATCAATGCCGACGATTTCTTTCCGAGGCGTCATGATATCATCGACAGTGGCTGACTCAAAATCCAAGATACCCGATAACATTTTCTGATAGCGCTCAGGCATTAAATGTTCTGCTTCGGAAATAACACTTTTGAGTTCTTCTTGATTAAGTGATTCACTCCGCCGTTTCTTTAAATCCACCCTAAAGATAAGCGAAGTCACTTTTACCAGAAAATTAATGCAGCCAGTAATTGGATACAACAAAACAATAAACAGCTTGTATACCCACGCCGCAAAAAAAGCTAACCACTCGGGCTTTGTCGCACCATACGCTTTCGGCACCACTTCTGAAAATATCAACATCAAAACTGTCAATACCCCCATCCCAAGGGCAATCAACACATCATTATCCGCATAAAGTTTAATGATGATATAAGTGACTAAGGCGGCTGAAAGATTTTTAAGAAAACTATTGGCTAATAAAACAAAACCTTGTACACGCTCAGGCTTTTGCAATAAATGCTGTATTTTGAGCGCACTAGAATGCTTAAGCTTAACTAACTGCCTTAATCGATACCGATTAAAGAGCATTAAAGAAGATTCTGATGCAGATAAAAAACCTGAAAGAAATAACATGAAGGCAAGTACACTTAACAGCATACTCAAGGGAATATCGTTCAAAAAAGTTTACTCTACGGTTGTTTAGACCGCACTAGTTTCTATGATGAGAATTATTTGTCAAGTCAAAATTAACAGTGTGAACACTAAATATCATCTAATTGCCTATTACTTGACCCAATAACACGCTAAGAGGCTTTGTTTTAAAGTCACAAAGCCTCTTAATTCTAATAGGTTTTATGCGGATTTTGCTCTTAAAAAATCAATCAACTCAGCTAAGGGGATTTCTTCATTACTTTGCGCAGTTCTGCCCTTATATTCTATAGTGCCCGCATCTAAACCACGATCACCTAAAATAATACAGTGTGGAATACCAATTAATTCCATATCAGAGAACATAAAACCCGCGCGTACTTTTCTATCATCAAACAACACGTCAAAGCCTGCGGCTTGTAAGTCTACATAAAGCTGTTCTGCAGCTACTTTTAATCGTTCTGATTTGTGCATATTCATTGGACATAACGCGACTTGAAATGGCGCTAGATTAGCAGGCCAAATAATACCTTTATCATCATGATTTTGTTCAATCGCCGCTGCGACTACCCGCGAGATACCAATGCCGTAACAACCCATCAACATAATTTGGTTTTTACCGCCTTCGTTAATAACCCCTGCTTTCATGGCTTCACTGTATTTAGTGCCCAATTGGAAAATATGTCCGACCTCAATACCTCGCGCTAAAGTGATTTGGCCTTTACCATCAGGACTTTCATCACCTTCGACAACGGTACGAATATCAGCCACAATTTCGGGTAACGGTACATCTCTTTCCCAATTAACACCCACAAAATGTTTGCCATCACTGTTTGCACCACATGCAAAATCAGCCATAACGATGACACTACGATCAGCAATCACTGGAATAGTTAAACCAATAGGCCCTATAGAACCTGGTTTACAATTTGCCGTGGCTTGCACTTCTGCTTCAGACGCAAACTCTAAGGGAGATGCTACCCCTGCAAGCTTTTCAACCTTAATGGGATTAAGCTCATGATCACCACGTAATAATAAGGCAACCACACCACCCTCTTCGCTTTTTACTAATAATGTTTTTAAGCATTGTGCAGCAGGTATTGCCAGAAATTGACTCACTTCGTCTATGCTATGTTGATTTGGGGTATCAACTAACTGCTGAGCCAAACTGGCAGCAGGACGAGATCCAGACGGTGCTACCGCTTCCGCTTTTTCTACATTGGCCGCGTATTCACTCTCTGTTGAAAAAGCAATCGCATCTTCACCTGAATCAGCTAACACATGAAATTCATGTGATACCGCACCACCGATTGATCCTGAATCGGCAATCACCGCCCGAAACTTTAAACCAAATTGATTAAAAATATTAGTGTAAGCCTGATACATCACCTCATAGGTTTCTTGTAATGACTCTTGATCTAAATGAAACGAGTAAGCATCTTTCATAATAAATTCGCGTGAACGCATCACGCCAAAACGCGGGCGAATCTCATCACGGATTTTAGTCTGAATTTGATAATAGGTAATCGGCAATTGCTTATAGCTTTTAAGCTCATTACGCGCTAAGTCGGTAATAATCTCTTCATGGGTGGGGCCTAAACAAAAATCGCGGTCGTGTCGATCTTTCATACGGGCTAATTCTGGCCCATACTGTTCCCATCGGCCTGTTTCTTGCCAAAGTTCGGCAGGTTGCAAAGCCGGCATCAGGACTTCTAACGCGCCCGCTTTTTCCATTTCTGTACGGGTAATATTTTCAACCTTACGCAATACTCTTAATCCTAAAGGCAACCAACTGTATAGACCTGCGGCTAATTTACGAATTAAACCTGCTCTGATCATCAATTGATGACTGGCTATTTCAGCATCAGCGGGTGTTTCTTTTACAGTATTAAGGGGAAATTGTGTGGTACGCATGATAATGTCATTAAAGGATAAATAAATTGCCTATTTTACAGACTTTTACTGAGTTCCCAAATCCTAATCCTCTGCAAAATCAAATTGAATTTTTTATTTTGTCATATCCCAATAGCCACCTTTAGCTGGCTCATGCTTAGACAAACGCTGTTCTGCTTGCAGTTTCTTCAATTTACGTAAGTTACACTTGACAAATATAACCGACGATACTGACATCAATTTCTTGATGGGTTTGATTAACGATAACGCACACGTCCACGGATTAGTTAATTTGTTCATTGATAAAGCCGTTAAAACTGTCTAAATAATCCGTCGGCTTTTAAACTCATCAACACCTTCGTAAATTAATTCAACCAATCCAAATACTTTGCCACACCCTGCTTAACCGTTAAAAACTCCTTTGAATATCCGGCAGCTCTTAACCCTGATATATCAGCCTGAGTATAACTTTGATAAGCGCCTTTTAAATGCTCAGGAAAAGGAATATATTCTATTGAGCCTTCTTTATGCCA
>CAIQNQ010000205.1 GCA_903873165.1 uncultured Methylococcaceae bacterium
CGCAGTAAACCTGAATTGTAAATACTGTTTCTGCTTGGATTTTTGATTAATTGCCAGTGTTTTCGGTAAAAATGATCTAAGCACCAAAATAGATATCTTTATCTGTTTGATTAAATAGGATTTTCATAATGAGAATTGCTGGTCCTTTTTAGTATTATTGATTTTCTAAAATAATCCCAACTGAACTTGTGCCACTTCTGACATCATTTCCCTAGACCAAGGCGGATCAAGCACTACTTCGACATTAACGCTAACCACACCCGGCAAGGCTCGCACATTCTTTTCGACATCGCCTTGTATCACTGGCCCCATGCCGCAACCGGGTGCGGTTAAGGTCATCTTAATATGAACTTCATTTTCACCTTGACCCACTGGCGTTACGTCACAGACATAAACCAGACCAAGGTCCACAATATTCACGGGGATTTCGGGATCATAAACGGTCTTCATGACTTCCCAACAGTTTTTCTCTACCGCTTCTGGGCTGGTTTCCGAAATCAAGGTTTGCAATTTATTGAGCTCTTTACCCAAGGCATCGGCATCTACGCCAGCAATGCGCACCATCTGCCCATATTCAGTAACTACCGTGTAATTACTGCCTAAAGACTGGTGTATAGTCACTTCTTCGCCTTTTCCCAAAGTACTTGGTGTGCCTTCGGGAATGGTCACTACATTTACATCTCTCGTTAAAAAGATAATTTCTCGTTCTGCCATAAAATATAACTATAAGTGAAAAGTTGAGGCATTAATTAATTGTCCGGTGACCCCAATACTCTGGGCACCGAATAAATACTCATAAACAGGATTTAAAGCCGTCATCAAAGGCAATTTTGTTTTATCTTCTGCTGGATAAGCGCGTTTTCTTAAAGGCGAATCGACTGGCCCAGGTACTAAAGTATTTACCCGAATTTTGTTTCCTGATTCCAGCTCATCGGCTAAAAGATGGGCTAAGCCTTCCATAGCCACTTTAGATACCCCATAAACACCTGAATAGGCTCGCGCTTCTCTTGCAGAAGAATCTGAGGTAAACACAATAGAAGCGTGCTGACTTTTTTCTAATACGGGTAATAACACCCGCGTTAATAGAAAAGCCGCGTTTAAATTGACGTTTAATGTATGCCCCCAATCTTGGGTAGCCACTTGAGAACACGGTCTAAAACCGCTAAATTCAACCGCCGAATGTAACAGGCCTTGCAAGGCACCGTACTCTTCATCAATCCGTTGCGCTAATTCTTCATATTCATTTTCGTTCGCGCCTGCTAGATCAAACGGATAAATAATCGGTGTAGGCGCGTGTGCATCTACTATTTGATCATAAATAATTTCTAATTTAGGAATGTTCTTATCTAACAGGATAATATGTGCGCCTAACTTTGCTAAAGCCAATGCCGCCGTACTACCTAGCCCACCACCTGCTCCTGTTATTAAGATGACTTGATTTTTTAATGACATTAAGTTTACACAACCCGTTTAAAAGCGGCGATATAGTTCACTTGAATATCTTTGCCTAAATTAAATTGCTTATTAAACGGGTTATATTCAATTCCTATCATTTCTTGCAATTCTAAACCCGCATTACGCGCATACTGACTAAGTTCTGATGGTTTAATAAAGGTTTTATAATCATGTGTGCCTTTAGGCAACATTTGTAAGACATGCTCTGCCGCCACAATAGCCAACAAATACGCTTTGGTTTGACGATTAAGGGTAGAAAAGAACACCATGCCACCGGGCTTTACCAATTTTGCACACGCCGTGATGATAGAACCAGGATCAGGTACATGTTCCAACATTTCCATACAAGTGACATGATCAAAACTCTCGGGCTGTTCCTCTGCCAAGGCCTCAACGCTAATCTTTTGATAATTAACTTTTATACCCGTTTCTAAGCCATGCAAATCGGCAACATCAATCAAATCTTCACTTAAATCAATACCTAAAGCATCGGCATTATGCTTGGCAAGTCCTTCTGTTAAGATGCCACCACCACAACCGACATCAACAATACGCATCCCGTCTAAGTTAATAAAGCGTTGGATAAATTCTAAACGCAAGGGATTTACGTCATGTAGCGTTTTAAATTCTCCTTGAGGATCCCACCAGCGTTCCGCCATTGAGCCAAACTTATTAATCTCGTGCAGGTGAACGTTGTCTTTTTGTGTCATCGTGCTTAACCGTTTATTGTGTTGATATAGTTTACTATAATAGTAGGTTATTCGTCATCAGAGATGAATCGAATAGGTTTTATTTTGATGCGGCTTCTAATGCTTGAATTTTCTCTTGCAGCAACTTAACTGTCTTTAACAAATCAGGCAATTTACTTAAAGCGATTTGTTCTTTGTAAGCGACTTTTTTGTCTTTAGCGGGGCTACCAAATACTTGCGTGCCCGGTTTAATATCCCCTGCCACACCTGAACGCGCCATAACCACTGCACCTTGACCAATCGTGACATGATCTGCCACGCCAGAACTTCCAGCTAGAATGGCATAATCATCAATATTACAAGAGCCGGATACTCCCGTTAAGCCACACATAATGACGTGTTTACCGACCTTATTATTGTGTCCAACTTGTACCAAGTTATCGATTTTAGTCCCTGAACCAATCACTGTACTGCCTAAAGCTCCACGATCAATACAGGTGTTTGCGCCAATTTCCACGTAATCATCAATCACCACATTGCCCACTTGAGGCACTTTAACATGACGATTATTTCTGAATTTATAGCCAAAACCATCAGCACCAATAATAGCACCTGAATGAATAATCACATGATCACCCAATACCACGTCATCATAAATCACGGCATAGGGATGCAACTGACAATGCTTACCGATTTTCACATTCTTGCCAATATAAACACCGGCCAAAATAGTACTTTGATCACCAATACTGGTATCTTCACCTACGACTGCGTAAGGCCCAACAAACACACCCTCACCTAGCGTGACATTTTTATCGAGTACTGCTTGAGGAGCAATCTGAGGCTCGTAAACTCGCGCCGGATGCAATAATTCCAAGGCTTTAATAAAGCTCATTTCTGGATCAGCACACACCAATAAAGCCAAGCCTTCTGGTATCGCATCAACTGCAAATCCCTCGGCAATAAAACAGGCCGAAGCGGTTGAATTGGCAATGTGTTTTATGTAACGACTACTCGTTAACTGCGTCACCTGACCGGACTCTGCTGATTTAATATCAGCCGCAGATGTAATGAGTGTTGATTCTTTACCACCAACGATTTTTGCATCACAAAAATCTGCAAGCTCTTTTAAAGTAATGGTCATAATTATTTTGGTATCCTTAAGAAGGGATTAGTGTATCAAATTCGCACCATTTTGGGCGGGCAAAAGTATTTCAAAACAGCTCTGCTCGTTATTCACCGTGCTGCCAATGCCCTGTGAATTATATCAATTTTAGTTGAATAACCCTTAGTTGACTGGTTCACCTTCTTTCCAACCCATCAACATTAGATCTTACAGACTAGTACGTCATACTAAAACCATGTACCAATCCAGAAAATTCTACTACAATGAAAACGTTAATCACAATTATCAGGTGTAATATGGCTATCAAAAGTAGTACTTTTGGACGAGTAGAATTAAACGGCAGTGATGCCGATAAGTTTTTGCAAATAATGAATGAGAGAAAAAGTAATCCACGAGCTTCCGCCGCTTTAAAGCGTGGCCGTGAAATATTGAAACGCGTCACTGAAGGACAATCCATAGAATTTAAGCACAATGCTTGATTCAAGCTTTTATATTCGTAAACTTAAACAAACCGACAATGTTCAAAACTTCAAACTAGGTAACGAAGCATTTTTACCTTTAAAAACATTCTTACAAAAACAGGCTAAAGCATTTCAGCAATCTAATGTTGCTCAGACTTATGTTGCCCTTACTAATAATAGTATTGCTGGATTTATCACTCTGACTTGCAGTGAAATTGATTTACAGCAAAATTATGATCTTTCTGACTGCACTCATGCAAATAATTACGAATATTTACCCGCAGTTAAAATCGCTAGGTTAGCGGTTGACTCACGCTATAGAGATAAAGGAATTGGCTCTGCATTAGTTGATTTTGCTATAGCTCTAATTAGGGATAGGGTTGCAGATAGTGTTGGTTGTAGATTTGTAGTGACCGATGCAAAAATTGAGGCCGTTGAATTTTACGATAAACAGGGGTTTACGGTACTCAATTCCTACAAAGCCGACATATCTGACTATCATCTGATGTTCCTAGATTTAGATATCCTTTAGTTAAGGGTTGTCAACTCAAACAATCCCACTCAACCTAATCGAGTAAACTAACCCATTAATATTTCTAAAAATACTTTTGAATTACCTTTTAAATTTAACAAACTCATCGGCGATTTGAATTTTTTTGGTGTAATATTAAAGTTTAGCAGACTATCACATTTACCGATTAAAATTAATGAGCATTAAATATCGCCCTGAAATCGATGGGCTAAGAGGGCTACCCACTTAAAGCGGGACAAAATAAGCGCTCGTTGGCAAAATCCTGTATTATGCGACAATGATTAAAAAAACAAAATAACCCAAGAAATACGCGCAACGAGCAGACTAATTTTCACTGAAATAGCCCATCATGGC
>CAIQNQ010000206.1 GCA_903873165.1 uncultured Methylococcaceae bacterium
ATGGATTTATACCTGTTTTTTTAATAGTTTTTTACCATAAAACCCTGTCATTATACTTGCCAATTTTTGTGAGGAAGTGCCGACAAACGTTGCCAATCGACACCGGCAATCAGCCACTGCCATTGTGCTTGTGTCATCAAAAAACGAGAGTCCAACACGTTAGGCCACACAAAACTACCTTGATGTAAACGGCGCTGACATAACCAAACCCCATTACCGTCCCACAACAAAAGACGTAAACGATTACCCGTCCGATTGCGAAATACAAACGCAGACCCCGCACAGGGTGACTCGCCAAGGGCTTGTTGAACGATAGCGGATAAACCATCCATACCTCGCCTCATATCAACGGGTTCGACGACCAACCAAATCTGAGCAGGACTGGCAATCATCCCAGACACTGTAATAACTCCGCCAGCCAAGCGGCTGAAATAGTGCTAGGCAAATCAAGCTGATGTCCATTGCGATGTTTTAATATAATTGCTTTATCTGAGGTCTCACTCAACTCTTGGACTTGCACCGGAATTAAAGCGGGCCGTGATTGAATCTCTCGCTTTCGATAATCACATAAGCGTGCAGAAAACGTATTATAGTTAAGCCCGTGTTTCTGACAAAAGTCCGCTTGCTTTAAACCACTACGCTGCCAGTTTTCTATGTGGGCAATCCACTTATTCGGAAGGCTCATCAACTTATCTCCTGAGAAAAAGACTAAGCATGATGGTTTTGCCGGGTTTTAACTAGATGGGACGGTTGGACGCATACGGTGTTTCTTCGTCAATTTATGAATTTGGTGAGTTTGCCAATGGCGATCAGTCATTGTGGCCCCAACTCGGCTTAACCAGGGTAGATTCGATTACATTATCAATGCTAAGGCTAGACAGTTTGTTGGCGGCAAATAATATAAATGCTCTGGATTATGATTGCTGGGTTGTTGATCTCCAAGGTGTAGAATTATTAGCACTTATTGGAGCAGGCGATGACTTGGCTAAATGTAATGCCATATATATAGAGGTAAGCACCGAGGAAGTATATAAGGGAGGTGTTTTATGGGGAGAACTGTGCGATTTTTTGATAGCAAATGGTATGACTCCACTTTGGGAGCCTTGTAGTATTCATGACGATATTTTGTTTATTCGTGATAAAAAGTTGGATGCAGCTAATGCAAAGTTTCATTCAGTTCATTATATTAGACACAATCAAAGACGATTAGAACATCTAGCTAGTTTAGGGTTAGAATTAGTTAATAAAACAGTGTTAGAAATAGGTGCGGGAGTTGGTGATCATTCAACTTTTTATCTCGATCGTGGTTGTTCTGTTTTAATAACAGAGGGGCGATATGATAATTTGGCGCAATTACAAAAACGGTATGCTAACGATCATAATGCAAGGGTTAAATTTTTAGATATAGATATGCCCTTTAATTTAACTGAAACTTTTCAAGTTGTTCATTTTTATGGTTTGCTTTATCATTTAAAAAATCCGGCAGAAGCTATTAAGCAAGTTGCTATACATGCGGATGGCATCTTAATACTTGAAACATGTGTTTCTAACGGCGATGACCAACAAATTAATCCTGTTAAAGAAAATGAGTTAGATATAACTCAAGCTTTGCATGGAGTAGGGTGTAGGCCTACTAGATCTTGGATTTGGGATCAATTAAAGTCAAATTTCCCTTTTGTTTATGCTACGGTTACACAACCAGCACATGAAGAATTCCCTTTGGAATGGGATACTGTTATAGATAGTAATATATTATCTCGTGCAGTATTTATAGCATCATGGATTTACTTATGATATTAATCAGTTGTCGCCTGAAGTAGGGCTGTAAATTATTCTATTGTGGGAATCAGTTTTTAATTAGTATATCTCAATCAAACTATGAAAATAATTATTACCGGTAGGCGATAGTGAGTATTTATAATTAGGAGGATCTGTTGTTAAATTGTTTTATTAGAAAAAATAAATCTATCTCCAGAGAAGTTGTCATTAAAGGTTTTGAGGATTATTTGGGAAGACGTCCTGAATCTGAAGAGGTTATTGCGGCTCATATGACTATAAGGTCAAAGCGAAAATTAGTTAAGGTACTAAAGTCATCCGCGGAGTATCGCTTAAAACAAGAACATCAACAAAAGTCTGTTTTTGATGCCCCCTTTAGTCAATTATTTAAGAAATTATCTTCCGAAAAAAATGTAAAAAATATAGGACCAGTTCGATTTAAAGATTTTTTAGTGCCTAAGAGTCTTCGTGTAGAAAGTAAAAAGAAAGGTGCATTATTAATAGGGCAATGTTTTTTACAAACTTGGATTAATAAAGATATTTTTACCCCTTTTTCATTTACTGAGTTAATTCTTCAAAATAACTTATCATTTATTCCAGCCCCTAAAAAACCGATAGAAGATTATGATGTGCAGGTAATTTCTGTGCCTTTAAGGGTTTTATTACCTGAGCAAGAGTATTATCATGGGATTAATAAAGAAACCATTAATAAAATATATACGCGCTTTAATTTATTATTAGATAATTTAATTATACTTAATAAAGAGCATGGGTTGCCTACTTTTGTTTGTAACTACATAGTTCCTCAGAGGAAATTACTAGGGTCTATATTGCTTCAGGACGATGATCAGATTGATGTTAAAGATTTTTTAATACAAATTAATGCGTATATAGAAAATAGAATTAAAGAATACTCAAATGTTTATTTGTTAGATATTGAAGCACTGGCGAGTTCTTATGGTAAACGATATTTATCTGAGGATGCGTGGGCCCAAACAAACCATGGATCATTACTAGGAAATTATGGTTATGGGTGGGATAAGGATCGAATAGAAAAATATAAAGATTGGTCTGTTCCGTATCAAAACCACAAGGATGAGTTTGTTGAAGCAGTGTGGGCAGAAATTGATAATAATTTAGATATTATAAATTTTTCGGGGCAAGTAAAAATTATTATTATAGACTTAGATGATACTGTCTGGAGAGGGGTAGTCGCTGAAGATACAGTTATTGACAATTCTAAATTACTTGAGGGTTGGCCTAGAGGATTTATAGAGTCTTTATTAATTTTAAAGCAAAGAGGCATAATGCTGGCTATAGCTAGTAATAATGATTATCAAATAATAAGCTCATTATGGGATAGTATTTTTAGAGGCATATTAAATTTAAGCGATTTTGTTTCAGTTAAAATTAATTGGGATGATAAGGCAATCAAAGTTGCTGAAATATTGAATGAGGTCAATCTTTTAGCAAATAGTGTTCTTTTTGTGGATGATAATCCAAGGGAGCGTGAGCGTATTCGGGGAGCATTTCCTGGCATAAGAACACTTGATGATCCGTATTTTAATTGGAAGCGAGTTTTGTTATGGTCTTCTGCCACGCAGGTTTCTAAAATTACAGGCGAATCAAAGAATAAAACAGGGTTGATTCAAGATAAAATTCAGAGGGATAAAACCTTGTTATCTGTAGATAGAGATAGTTATTTACGAGAATTACAAATTAAATTAAAACCTATTGCTCTGACTATTAAAGTTGATGCTGATAGGGCTTTCGAGTTGTTGAATAAAACTAATCAATTTAATACTGCGGGAATAAAAATTAGTCAGGTAGATTTTGATAAATATCTTTCAAGAGGATGTATTTATCAGTTTTCTTGTACGGATGCTTATTCTAACTATGGAATTATTTCTGTAGTTATTATTGACTCAGGTCGAGTTATTAATTTTGTTATGAGTTGTCGAGTATTTGGTTTGGATCTTGATTTGGCTATTGTGTCTTGGTTACAACATTTAATTGGAGATACAGATTTACGATTTTTATTTAAAAGTACAGGTAGAAATTCACCCGCTCAAAGTTTTCTTAAGAATATAGGCTCTATGATGGATGAAAAAACATTTTTTGTTAATTCGAAATTAGTTACTCCTATTCATGTGACTATTTTAAATTAATCAAACATGAGTATAAGCCCCCCTTTGATATCTGTGGTGATGTATTCATTTAATAATGGGCATTATGTTGACGCATCGATAAAAAGTGTATTAGATCAATCTTATCCGACTTGTGAATTAATAATTGCTGATGCTGGATCTACTGATAATACTTTATGTTGCTTAAATAAGTTAAAAACAGTTTATGGGGATAGATTAAGGTGGGTATCTGAGTCGGGACTAAGTCAGGCTTATGCTATCAATCAAGTTTTAAAATTAACCACAGCAAGTATTATAGGGTGGATTAATGCAGGAGATTTATACGCTAAACGTTCATTAAGTGTGGCTTATCTTTATTTTAAAACGCACCCTAAGAGTTTTATGTTTTATGGGGGGGGAGAGTATATTGATTTACAGGGGAATATTATGGGATTGTATCCTACGTTAGCCCCGCCTGAGTCAGAACAAGCTTTTCAAAAGGGTTGTTTTATTTGTCAACCTAGCGTTTTTGTAAGACGTCATATTTTTGATAATGTCGGTTTTTTAAATGAAAATTTAAATAATGCATTTGATATCGAATTATGGACGCGTCTGTTTAAGGAATTTCCTAAGCAAATAGGTTTCATGAATGAAGTGCTAGCATATAAAAGAATTCAGATTAATGAAAGTTATGATGTGAAAGTTCAATATGACTATGTTGTGCCTATTGGTTCTTTTTGTTCGCCAGCTTATGAATTAAAAAGATTAGGTTATAGATCTGCATCTTTGCCTTTTGATTGGGTATTTTGTCAGTTGCATGGCGTTGCAAAATTGATAGAATCAAATTTTGAAGATTTGTTTAATCTTTCTTATTTAGAAAGAGATATTAATAATCCGAATATCGTTAGGCATATTGTTTATAAATTTATATTTGTTCATGATTTTGATATTGAAAGAAGTATTGAGGAACAAATAGGAGATGTTAAAGCTAAATACAATCGACGAATTGCAAGGTTTTATAATATTTTAAATTCAAATAAGAGAATATTATTTTTTAGGTATTCCGACGATTTAGATTCGAATGCTGACTATGAATATTTTGTCAATGTTATGCAAAAGTACACAATAAACTTTGGTATATATGTTCTATCTAATTTAAATAATAGGGCACGAAGTTTTAGTTGTGAGAAAATTATTTTTCAAGATTTTGTTGTGAAAGATGCTGATGACAGTGTTTGCCGGTACTTCTTTAATAGTTCGGCGGTAGTAAAAAATTTTGAAGCCCGAATAGGATATTCTGATCAGCAAAGAAAAAGTAATTTATCTTTTAAAAAGTGAAAGAGTTTAATTTTATTCCGTTAATTTCTGTTGTGATGCCTTCATATAATCAAGGGCAGTTTATAGAAGAATCAATTAAAAGTGTTTTGGATCAATCTTATCCAAATTGTGAGTTGATTGTAGCCGATGGTGGTTCTACTGATAATACATTATCTAGTTTGAATAACTTAAAATCGATTTACGGTAAGCGTTTGCGCTGGATATCAGAAGCCGATTCCGGCCCAGCAAATGCTATTAACAAGGCAATAAAATTAAGCGCGGCTAATATTATTGGGTGGCTTAATTCTGATGATTTATATGCGCTTCGTTCTTTAAGTACGGCTTACCTTTATTTTAAAACTCATCCTGAATGCATAATGTTTTATGGTCAAGGTGAACATATTGACTCATTGGGTAAATTTTTGGGGCATTATCCTACATTACCCCCACCTGATTCTGATCAAGCTTTTCAAAATGGTTGTTTTATTTGTCAGCCTACTGTTTTTTTAAGAAGGGATGTTTTTGATCAAGTTGGTTTGCTAGACGAAAGTTTGGCGACGGCTTTTGATTTTGAATTATGGATGCGAATTTTTAAAGCATATCCAGAGCAAGTTGGCTTTATGAGTCAATTATTGGCCTACTCACGAATTCATGCTGATTGTATAACTAGTATGCAGCGACGATTAGTTGCTATTGAAAATATTAAAATTCTTAAAAAACATTATAATCACGCTGAGATTCATTGGTTACAGACTTATGTGCAAGAGTTATATCAAAGTTTGCCCGATGGTTATGATTCATTAGCTGTTAAAAGTCAGATTTTAGAGGTACTAAGTACAGTTGAAAATGATCTTAACCAGCGTGACGTAATGCAATTTAAAAGTTGTTTGGATCAAGATACCCGATTTAATAGTGCTTTGTAGTTTAGCTTGAGTGTTTTGTATTACTGAATGTCTAACCGTAATAATTCTAATCGGGCTATAATTAACTTCAATTTTATTGCTTACCTTAAGCAAAGTTAATGCCGTTAAAAAATTAATAATATATTATGATAAATAAGTTATCTAGAGCTGTTGCATATCCAAAAACTATGCTGTTTTTATTAATAATTTTTGGATTATTAAGTGGGTGCGCTAGCTTTAATGAGTTTTTTGGATCAGCCGGACCAAACCATGGCCAAGTGCAAGACTTACGTAAAGATCCGCGTTTAAAATCAATACAGTTTGTTGATGTTGATGGAAATATCGCCAATAAATTATTGGCGATACGAAAACAAAATGTATTTTCAGAGGATTTTGTTAATACAGTTAAGTTGGGTTATGTGCTAGGTGCGGGTGATGTGATTAGTGTTACCTTATGGGAAGCACCTCCTGCTATGCTATTCTCTTCTGGTGGGGATATAGCAACAGGAGGTTTTGCCGGACAAAATATTTCGTTTCCTGAGCAAATGATTAGTGCTGAGGGTAAGATTAATATTCCATTTGTTGGTCCAGTTTCTTGTGCAGGAAAAACGCCTCAACAGGTTGAGAGTCAAATAGTAGATGCCTTAAAAGATAAAGCTAATCAACCGCAGGTATTGGTAAAAGTAGTCGCTAATAATACAGCGAGTGTAACGGTGGTGGGAGAAGTTAATGCCAGTGCTAGAGTTCCTTTAACTTCTAAAGGAGAAAGGTTACTCGATGCGCTTGCAGCTGCGGGGGGGGTGCGTCAACCCGTTGATAAAACCACTATTCAATTTTCACGAGCAAATCAACTTCAGACCGTTGCCTTAGGTGCAATTATCAAAAACCCAAGTCAAAATATTGTATTGAAACCAGGAGATGTCATTACGGCAGTTATTGAGCCATTAACCTTTACTATTTTGGGTGCGGTTGATAAAAATCAAGAGGTTCATTATGAGAGTATGGGGATTTCTCTCGCTCAAGCACTTGCACGTTCGGGGGGGTTAGATGATAAGAGAGCAGATTCCAGAGCGGTGTTTGTATTTAGATATGAAGATTCAAAAGCCTTAAATTGGGAAACGCCTCCAACCTATACCTCTGAAGGTAAGGTGCCTGTTGTCTATCAAATAAATATGAATGATCCAGCTAGTTTTTTTATGGCACAGAATTTTCCGATTGCTGATAAAGATTTGATTTATGTTTCAGATGCATCATCGGTGCAGTTACAAAAATTTACGACCATGTTGTTCCAATCTATTTATATTATAAGAACGCTTTCGACTTTATAATAATGGTCAGGGCTACGCTTTAATTTATAATATTATTATTTTAATAAGTTTTGAAAAAATTAACTTCTGAGGTAATTATCGATATTACCCGTCTAGTAGATCGTCAAATGCAGGGACGATTTCCGACGGGTGTTGATAGAGTGAGTCTTGAATATGTTAAACATTTTGGACCTCGCTCCTCTGGCTTGATCAGGTACGCTGGGCAATGGCTTGAATTATCAAGAAATGATTCTGAACGGGTTTTTGAGGCCTTATTAGCTCCTAACGAGGCGTTTAATTATTTAATTAGACAAGTGGTTGTAAGGGCACTGCTAAATGGTTTTAAGCGACGGGGTAATGCAGCGCGAGTATTATTTCATACGGGCCATAGTGGTTTAGAAAAATCTAATTATGCCCCTCGTGTACAGCGATTAGAATTAAAGCCCTTTTTTTTCGTTCATGATCTTATTCCTTTAACGCATTCTGAGTATTGTCGACCTGGCGCACCTGATTTGCATAAATTTAGACTTAATGCTATGTTGTCTTTAGGGCAGGGGATTATTGTAAATTCTGTTGCAACCTTGGCAGAGTTGACGGATTATATAGAATTAAATCAACTGCCTAAAGTACCTGCTAAGGTGGCTTTGCTAGCACCCGCTAAATTACCCTTACCTTTTTTAAAAACACCTTTAAGTAAACCGTATTTTGTGATGTTGGGCACAATTGAGCCTAGAAAAAATCATTGGTTAATATTGCAATTATGGCGACAACTCATTAGGGACATAGGCGATGATGCCCCTCGTTTAGTCATTATTGGTCAACGTGGTTGGGAATGTGAAAATATAGTAGATTTGTTAGATCGATGTGAGGCATTGCGAGGCTTTGTTATCGAAGAGTCTAGATGTTCTGATACGCAGTTGGCGACATGGTTGCATCATGCGCAAGCTTTATTATTTCCTTCGTTTGCTGAGGGTTACGGAATGCCTTTGGTTGAAGCTTTATCCGTTGGTTTGCCTGTAATAGCTAATGATTTACCAGCCTTTAGAGAAATTGCAGGTGATATACCTGAGTATGTTGACGCGTTGGATGGTGTGGGTTGGAAGGCATTAATTTTAGCGTATACCCAATCAAATCACCCAAAACGTGAGGCACAGTTAGAGCGTTTAAAACATTTTGTGGTACCCACTTGGCGTGCACATTTTGAGCAAGTCGAAGGTTTCTTGGCAGAAGTTAATGCTTTGTGAGATTGAGTCATTAAGCCCCGTTTATATTTATCAATTTCCTTATTGGAAATGGCCTATTGTAAGGCAATGCTTCCCTGAGTCGAGGCTTATTTTTGTAGATAAAGTCTCGGCAATTGTAAAGGATGCTTATTTGGTGCTTTGGGGTATGACACCGATACCGAGTGGGTTGCCTGAAAATGTATTAATATTACGTATTGAAGATGGTTTTATTCGTTCTGTCGGGTTAGGTGCTGATTTTATAAAGCCATTGTCATGGGTCATTGATACGCAAGGTATTTATTATGATGCAACTCGCCCGTCTGATTTAGAGTCCTTGTGTTTAAGTATTGAATTTGATGCCTTAATGCTTGAGCGTGCCGCAGCTTTACGCTTAAAAATCGTCGCGACAAATGTAACTAAATACAATGTAGGTACTCAATATTGGCAAAGGCCTTATGATGTAGACCACGTTATTTTAGTGCCTGGGCAGGTAGAAAGTGATGCGTCCTTAGCGTATGGTGCACCATTAGAGCGAACTAATATGGGTTTGTTGCGTGCTGTTAGGTTAGTAAATCCAGAGGCTTATATCGTTTATAAACCCCACCCTGATGTTTTGGCTAGGTTAAGATTGGCTGGGTTAAATGAAGATTCTGCCAATTTATGGTGTGATGAGATAGTGACTGATGTGGCTATGGGCGATTTATTAACCAAGGTTGATGAGGTACATCTGTTAACTTCATTGGCAGGTTTTGAGGCTTTGTTAAGGCAAAAGCCTGTGACGTGTTATGGTCAACCGTTTTATTCTGGCTGGGGTTTAACGCACGATATCATTTTAAGCACTCGACGCTCTCGACGGTTAAGTTTAGATGAGTTGGTGGCGGCGGCTTTAATTATGTATCCTTTGTATTTAAGTCGAGATAGTAAAGATTTAATCACCCCAGAACAAGCTTTAGATGAAATGTTAGCTTGGCAAAGTACTGTAAAAGCGGGAACACCATGGTGGCGTGAAGTGCTTCGGTTTTTTATAAGACACTTTGG
>CAIQNQ010000207.1 GCA_903873165.1 uncultured Methylococcaceae bacterium
ACAGACTTTGTTTCAGGTAAAGATCATTTACAGTTCAGTAAAGCGTTTTTTGCAGGACTAACCACAGCCGCTGGAACGGGCAATGGTGCGGTATTAAAAGCGTCTGAGTTTGTATCCAGTCCGACAGCTACCCACGGTATCTCAACTAGTTCACACTTGATTTATAACAGCACCTCAGGTGCGTTATATTACGACGCGGATGGCAGTGGTAAAGGTGCAGCGGTTGAGGTGGCTATTCTAGGTACTACTGGACATCCAGCGTTAACAGCGGCGGATATTTTAGTGATTGCTTAATAGTCTAATCATAGATGGGTTGTTGCTACCGAGGTAATGGTAGCAACAACCTTAATTAAGCAACATCATAATACCAATCCAATAATTCTTCGCCGCCCCAGTTCTCTGCATGAGCAGGTATGGTTTCTTCTGTGACATAGAGGGTCATTTGACCTGGCCTGGCATTACCGACCAATAGGCTTTCGGCATATTCAATTGAGCAGCCTTGTTTACCATTTGCATCTTTTAGCCACTCGGCTGCCATGGCTATCGCTTCCTCAGTGGTTTCGCCAAAGCCGAAAACGGCGTAATCATGTTGAACATATAACACGGTCATAGTGAGTTCCTCGATAGTTAAATTTGTTTCATGGTGATATCTAAGGTCAAAATGCGATAAGCAATTTGTCTAGGAGTCATATTCAGTAAACGGGCGGCTTTAGCTTGTACCCAGCCACTTTGTTCTAGAGCGGCAATCACGCGTTCGCGGTCATCCATATTTTCATCATTAAAATCGATAGTCGGAGTTTTTTGAGGTTTAAAGTTGACGCCAATTTGAGAGACCACATCTTCTAATCCCGTATTGACCATTACATCGCGGTCAATAATACCATTTGGACTCATAATCGCGGCACGCTCTAAACGATTAGAGAGTTCTCGGACATTACCCGGCCAATCGTGTTTCATTAAAATACGGATGGCGCTTTCTTTTATTTCTAAGGGTCTGCCACCTTGTTGGGCGGAGATTCTACTAAGCAGAAATTCTGATAACTCGGGGATGTCTTCTGTACGATCTCTTAAAGGCGGCATATTAATCGGCATAATATTAAGTCGATAATATAAGTCCTCTCTAAATTTACCTTCTGTGACTTCTTCTTCAAGATTACGATTAGTGGCGGCAATAATACGCACGTTAATTTTTATGGTTTGGCTACCGCCTACACGTTCAAATTCACCTTCTTGTAGAACTCTTAAAAGTTTGGCTTGAAATGAAGCAGAAATTTCGCCGATTTCATCAAGAAATAGGGTGCCATTGTCAGCGAGCTCAAAGCGGCCTTTACGTTGATTAATTGCACCACTAAAGGCACCTTTTTCATGACCGAATAGCTCAGATTCTAATAAAGTGTCGGGCAGGGCGGCACAGTTAAGTTTTAAAAAAGGGCCACTGGCACAGCCAGAGTTAAAATGTATCGCGTTCGCAACGACTTCTTTACCTGTACCTGATTCACCTCTAATTAATACGGTGGTATTCCATTTTGCGACTTGTCTGATTAAGTCGAATACTTTTAGCATGGGTGAAGAATGCCCAATGATGTTATCAAAACTGTAATTTTTGATTAACGCATGTTTTAACTGGTCGCGTTCATTTAACAAATTAAGTTCTTTGCGTTCAATAACACGGAGCATTTTTACGCTTTGCGCAATTAGATTGGCAATCATCTCCATAAAGCGAGCGCGTTCACCCAAAAATAGATTATTGCTTGGTTGTGCGGCTAATACGCCAATGGTGTCACCTTCTTCTACATAAATCGGCGAACCGATAAATGGTAAATCGGGATTATATAACCCTAGACGACCAAGAAAACGAGGTTCTTCAGCAATTTTTTCTACCACAATGGTGGAGCCAGCATCCAAGATAGCGCCTAGTAACCCTTCGCCTGGGTTGTATCGAACGGATTGATCTAAACTATCACCGTCATCAGTATGTACCACACTGACTATAAGACTGTTATTTTCGATTTCTTTTAGGGTGATCATACCCGAACACATGCCTGATCTTTTATGCAATATTTCTAATACGGCGTGGAGTTTTGCATGCAATTCATGGGTGCTATTTAAGACTTGACTGATAAGGTATAAGGTATCAAGTTCTGCTTCGATGAGTTGAGTGCGATCTGGCATTACTTCTGGCATTATAGAGATCTCCGTACAATAGTATTGTGCAGAGGAAAGCTTACTTTAATGCGGCATCCTTGATTATAGCTGGGATCAATATCAATAAAACCATGATGTTGATTAACAATTTCTCTAGCGATGACCAGTCCCATACCCGCTTGATTTTTGCCCATCGGACGAGTGGTATAGAACGGTTCAAATATTTTTGAGCGGCTCTCAGCGGGTATACCAGGGCCTGTATCTTCAATGAACACATAGATTAGGTCAGCGTCTATGTCAGAACTAATTTTAATACGTTGTTCTGCATTGTTGGAGGTACTTATCGCATCAATAGCATTGTCTATGAGTTGTTTAAATAGGATGCGTATTCGATTTTCGGAGCCCAGCATATTCGGTAGGGAGAGCAGGGGTTGCCAGTTTATTTCTATGCCTGTTAAGGCAATGCGATGTTCACTCAATAACAAAACATCATGCAATATTTGATTGAGGTTAACGGATGTGATGGGGCTTTGGGTAATTTCAGGGATACATTTTTCCATAGTTTTAATAGCAATTTCCCCAGACTCTTGAATCTGGATTAGATTCTGCAATACGCCTTCAAATTGCTTCTCACCTTTGTGTTTTAAGATATTTTCAGAGGCTTTAATTTGGTTCATTGGCATCTGTATTTGGTGTACAGCACCTAGTAATGCTTCGCGTAAGCCCCGAATGCGTTCATCTTCTGACATTTGGGTTTTTAATGATTGCAACCGTAATTCTTGAATTTGTTGGCGTTGTCGAGTGATATCAGAGATGGTTAAGATCAGATATTGTTTAGACACGTTTTCAAAAAAGGCATCGGCATTCACAGACGTTTCGATAAACCAATTACCCGCGCAAGAAAACCAACGCACTGGTTTATGGCCTTTGCCTTCTATTTTAAATTCATGGTTATTGAAGCCTTGTTGCTTATTTTGAATTTCTTGCCATTGGCTACCCATTTCTTGACGTAATAACGTTAAGAAGAAAGTGGCTGGTTCACGCTTATCTATGTCAGAGACCATAGCTTTATACATGTGGTTATCCAAAATAACGTGGTCTTGGTCATCAATAACGACCATAGCCATAGGAGAAGAGTTAATAACGGATTCAACCAGCAGTTTATGGTTACTAATTTTCTTTTCGGCTTCATAGATTTTGGTGACATCTCTGTGCATACCAATGTAATGAGTGATTAAACCTATATCGTTCAACATCGGTGCAATGGTTAGGTCTGCGAGATAGCGATGCCCAAGTTTGTGGCGATTACAGAGTGTTCCGTGCCATACTTTTTTGTTGCTGATGGTATGCCATAAATCGTAATAAACTTCTCGTGGAGTAGATTTATCCGAGAGTATCGATTCTTTTTTACCTAAAACATCCACTATTTGATAGCCAGTTACCTTATAGAATGCATTATTTGCATACAGAATATTAGATTTTTTATCCGTTATTGAAATGGCGATAGGAGCTTGCTCAACCGTTTCAATGAATAAATCATAAGGTATTTTTTCTTCAGCACCAGTATTTGGATTAGTACTCAATATGTCAGGTGATAGCTCATTGATGACGCTTTCTAAATTGGTATGCATTTGTAAATAGTGCAACGACTTTTTCTTCATAGCTTAGAACCAGTTTTAAGATAGGTGATGCAAAATGTTTTGCAATTATCATGCCTTTGAGCCAGAGCATAGAACTGTTCAATCAAACCTTACACTAACAGGATAAGTGTTTTGTAAGGTTTACGACATAACTATTTTGCAACAAGTCATTGTGTATTACTTACAACATAAATTTTAGTGTGTTTGACGTTCATGTTTTAAAAATATCCGCGTAGCATGAATAGCTTAAGAAAATAAAGGTAATTGGCATAATAGATGCATTTCGAAAGGTAATTCCTACCAACGTTTGGATGATGAGAGATGAGTGAATATCTATTGCTATTATTAGGCACGGCTTTAGTTAACAACGTAGTGTTAGTTAAGTTTTTGGGACTGTGCCCTTTTATGGGGGTGTCAAAAAAACTGGATGCAGCGTTAAGCATGGGTTTAGCCACGACCTTTGTATTAACCTTGGCGGCAATGACCAGTTGGATCTTGGAACACTTTGTTCTCGCGCCGTTCAATATCCAGTTTTTGCGGATTTTAGCGTTTATTTTAGTGATTGCGGCGGTGGTGCAGTTTACTGAAATGGTGGTGCGTAAAACGAGTCCGGTTTTATATCAAATATTAGGTATCTTTTTACCCTTAATCACAACGAATTGTGCGGTATTAGGCGTTGCCCTTTTAAATGTGCAAGAACACTATGGCTTTCTGCAAAGTATGATTTTTGGGTTTGGATCAGCGGTGGGCTTTACTTTGGTGATGGTGCTGTTTGCAGGCTTACGAGAACGTTTGGCGTTAATGGCTGTGCCTGTACTGTTTGCTGGTACGCCTATTGCTTTCATTACAGCAGGTATTTTATCACTGGCATTTATGGGATTTGCTGGACTCAATACTAAAATGTAATGGGAATATAACTATGTACGTATTATCTGCAATTGTGTGTTTAACTTTACTGGGCTTAGTATTAGGGCTGCTGTTAGGTATTGCGGCAAAGTATTTGAAAGTAGAAAGTAGTCCTATTTTGGATGACTTAGAATCCATGCTCCCAGGTTCACAATGCGGGCAGTGTGGTTATCCTGGCTGTAGACCCGCCGCAGAGGCGTTAGTGGATGGATTAGCTCCAGCCACAATTTGTCCGCCCGGTGGTAGTGCATTAGCTGAACAAATTGCCGCCTTTTTGGGATTGGATTTAGATTTAAGTGCCGTTAAAGACCCCGAGCTGTTAGTGGCTAGGGTTAGTGAGGCTACCTGCACGGGTTGTACGCGTTGTTTTAAGGTGTGTCCCACTGATGCTATTGTCGGGGCGCCAAAACAAATTCATGCGGTGGTTGCGGATGCCTGTATCGCCTGTAAAAAATGTGTAGAGGTGTGTCCGACTGAATGTTTGCAGATGCACCCTGTTGAAGTGACTTTGCGTAACTGGCGTTGGACTAAACCACTGCCAATGTTTGATGAAAGTAAACCTGGAAGTGCGTTATGTTGAGTTTGTTTACTAAACCGCGTATTCGAGGGGGAGTGCATCCTGAGGCGCGTAAGGAAAAGACGGCTGATGAAAATATTGTAACGAGTTTTCCTTTACCTAAGACGCTGTATATTCCTTTACAACAACATGTTGGAAAGCCTGCAGAACCACTCATTAGAGTGGGTGAAAAAGTACTTAAAGGTCAGTTGTTAGCCTACAGTCAAGGTTTGATATCAGCGCCTGTCCATGCGCCTAGTTCAGGCATCATTTTGGATGTTAATGATTATCCAGCTCCGCATCCTTCTGCTTTACCTATTCGGATGATTGTTTTAGAAACAGACGGTTTAGATGAGTGGTTTACCAGTCCTATTCCTGAAGATCCTTTTCAATTAACGCCAGAAGATATTAGTTTACGCGTTGGGGCGGCTGGCATTGTGGGTTTAGGTGGAGCAACTTTTCCAACAGCCGTTAAATTGAACATGGGACGTGAAAATCAGATTGATACACTCATTATCAATGGCTCTGAGTGCGAACCCTATTTAAGTTGTGATGATCGCTTGATGCAAGAAAGAGCTGAACAAATTATTGATGGGGTGCGTTTAATGTTACATGGCATGGAGTCGGATCATGCAGTTGTGGCCATTGAAGATAATAAACCCCATGCATTTTATGCGATGCAAATTGCGGCTAAACCTTATTCCACTATTAAAGTCATGCAGATACCGACTCAATATCCAATGGGTTGGGATCGGCAATTAATTCGCTATGTTACGGGAAAAGAAGTGCCGGTAGGTTGTCGCTCTTCAGAGGTTGGCGTGACGATTCATAACGTGGGGACTGCATACGCTGTGCATAAAGCTATCCGTTATGGACAAGCACTAGTGAATCGAGTGCTGACGGTATCAGGTGGGGCTGTTGCTAAGCCAATGAATGTAGAAGTGCCTTTAGGTACCTTGATATCTGAAGTGTTTGCCTTTTGCGAAGTCAATTTAGAGCAAACTGCCCGCATTATCATGGGTGGCCCCATGATGGGAGAGTCATTACCGCACGCAGATTTACCCACTGTTAAAGCTACCAGTGGCTTATTAGCGTTATCAGAAAGTGAATTAAAAGCGACAGAAGTACAGCCTTGTATTCGGTGCGCTGCTTGTGTAACGGTCTGTCCAGTGGGTTTAAGACCTTTGGATATGGCTAATAATATTCGGGTTAACCAATTTGATATAGCGGTTGATATTGGTTTAAAAGATTGCATTAGTTGTGGCTGTTGTTCTTATATCTGTCCATCAAATATCCCCTTAGTGCAATATTTTAAATATGCTTCAGGTGAGATTGTGGCTAGACAGCAGGCGCAACATAAATCTGAGCAAACCAAACGTTTAATGGATGATCGTAATGCCAGAATGGAGCGGATTGCTAAACAGCAAGAGGAAGATGAAAAAGCCAGGATAGCAGCAAAAGCCGAACGAGAACGTTTAAAAGCAGAGCAAGCGGCACAGGAGTCTTTAGCATGATAGTTAATATGAAGCCTAGAAGTGGTGCCCATATTGGTGCGAAAGCAAATGTGACCTTCATAATGTGGCAAGTGGTATTGGCGTTAATGCCTGCTACCGTATTTGGTTTATGGTTATTTGGTTGGCCTGCGATTAATTTGTTTATTATAACTATCGTCTCTGCCGTGTTTTTTGAGGCGATTTGCATTCGTTTACAAAATCGTCCGGTAAAGCCCGTTATTATGGATGGTTCCGCTGTATTAACGGCGTGGTTATTAGCCATGACCTTGCCGCCTTGGGCACCTTGGTGGATTGGGGTGGTTGGCTCTGGTTTAGCTATTATTTTAGGTAAACAGGTGTATGGTGGTTTAGGCCAAAATTTATTTAATCCAGCGATGTTAGCGCGAGTTGCTTTATTAATATCTTTTCCCATTGAAATGACGACTTGGGCCAACGTGTCCCCTTTATTCTTTAGTCAATCACCCGGCTTAATTGATAGTTGGCACATTACCTTTGCTGGGTTAGATAATCTGGATGGCATAACAGGAGCAACTATTTTAGGCATGATTAAGACCGAGTTTTCTCAACATCATGTCTTATCAGAAATACTGCAAGACTATTCTGGTTTTGGCAATTTTATCGGTTGGGCAAGGGGTAGTTTGGGTGAAACCTCTGTACTTTTGTTAGGCTTAGGTGGAGTCTGGTTAATCAGGCAAGGCATTATCCAATGGTATATTCCGGCATCGGTATTAGTTACGGTTGTGATTTTAGCCAGTATTTTTCATTTGATTGAT
>CAIQNQ010000208.1 GCA_903873165.1 uncultured Methylococcaceae bacterium
GCTTGCTCAAATCAATCAGCGTGGGACTCACAGCACTGCTAGCGTCAATAATTTGCACACCTGATAGTTGGGCGTCACTGGCATTGTTAAGGTCTATTGAGGTACCGTTTAGGATAAGTGTATTATTTCCATAATAGTTGCTGCCACTAATGGTATCAGCCCCCACAAAACCAATAACAGTATCATTACCACTTAAGGTTATGCTATCAGCACCTTGAGAACCGGTGATGGTTTCATTAGAATTTAAGCTATAAGTTGTCATGTTTAATACCTGTACGCATTAAGTGAAAAGAGTACTTACTAGTAGATATTGGGTTATGCTTTAAGTAGACAGGTTACTTACTAGTAAATTATTGTGTTTTCTTGAATGGAATTTGATTTAAATTTTGGCTAAACAATTGAAACAAATAACCCTAAAATTTTTGCTAAAATATCAAAAAACTTTAGCTCTGGCAATAAGTTTAATATTACAAGTGTATTACACTGACTTATTGTCATGCTCTTGATCGATAAATAGTGGTTGCTTGGAATTATAAATTCACGACCCTATTTTAGGTAATGCGCTAACATAATGAAAAGTATCATTATTTATAAGCCTATGACTGATCAAGAATTAAAAGACCTCGTTGCAAGCCTTGCTGTTGATAGCAAAAACCTCCATGCTGCTCAAATGGAGACTAGAGAGCAAATGAAGCGCAACGACAAAATGCTCACTGATAAATTAAACAGGAAGTATCTATTTTGACGATATAGAAAAGAATGGGCATAAACGTCGAGGCAAAACAGAAGAAGAATATGACTTAATCATGACCAATGGTGATGTCGTCGGTATTGTAGAAGTTAAATACAAAGCGCATGAAAACGACTTGGATAGATTAGATCGTAAAATGCATAACTTTAAGAAGCTGTTTCCGATCTATCAAAATTATAAACAATATGGTGCTATTGCAGCTTTCCATATTAATGACGATGCCAAGAAGGCCGCTTTAAGTCGGGGATATTTTGTATTACAACGCAGCGGTGATTTAGTCCATGCAGAGAGTGGTGAGCACTTAACGGTTCTTTAAAAGTTAAGCATCCTTAGATTCCAGATACCTAGCTAATAAGTACTAACCTTATAAAAGCCTGCTCTCTTGATCCTATTAGGCAGATAAATGTGCTAACATACTGAAAAATTAAAATATAATCATAAGCCCATGACTGATCAAGAATTAAAAGACCTCGTTGCTAGCCTTGCCATTGATAGCAAAAATCTCCATGCCGCCCAAATGGAGACTAGAAAGCAAATTGAAGAAACTACTGCTCAAATGAAGCTAACCGATGAGCAAATCAAAGAAACTACTGCTCAAATGAAGCTAACGGATGAAAAATTTAAAGAGACCAGTGAGCAAATGAAACGTAACGACAAAATGCTCACTGATAAATTAAATCGTATGGGCATTACTTTAGGAAATGTCACAAACAACCAAGGCGATGTTGCTGAAGAGTTTTTCTTCAATAGCTTAGCGAATGCCCCGCACTTAGGAAGTATTTATTTTGATGATATAGAAAAGAACGGGCATAAACGTCGAGGTAAAACTGAAGAAGAATATGATCTAATCATGACCAATGGCGATGTCGTCGGTATTGTAGAAGTTAAATACAAAGCCCATGAAAACGATTTGGATAGATTAGATCGTAAA
>CAIQNQ010000209.1 GCA_903873165.1 uncultured Methylococcaceae bacterium
AACCCGTAAATTTAATGCACATTTATTGGAAAGGTTTTCTTGCCACTTAGGGTTGGACTTTACTGCCATAAAATCCAGCCTAGGCTTTGCAGCCTTATGTAACTATGGTGTTATCGCCGCGTAAACTGTCCGAAGTATTGAGGTAAAGAAGTAATATCGTTAAGCTCAAAATTTAAGATCGCAATGCGAGTTCCTGCATAAGCACCGCCTAACAACAGATTAATAATAAGCACAACTAGTATTCGATTCAGCATTTTCATATTGTTTTCCTTAGGCTAAATATTAAATTCGATTTAGGCGTTGTAATTCCGATGCTAAACCATCGATACCATCAGAAATCGCCTGGTATATTAATCCGTGTAATTCATCACGATGAATCTCCTGTACATCAATATCTATAGTCCATGACAATTTGGCACTTGCATCACTTTCCTTACCCACTTTTACAGTGCCTATATAACGCTGTACTGGAAAAGGCGATTCAACTCTGTTGTAACGCAATATTTGTTCTTTATGATCGATCAGCTCAATGCGGTCTTTTATTTTTCCACCGTCCACCAACGTTAATAGTCGAGTAGCACCTTCACCTGTTCCAAGCACTGAGCAATCGGCAATTATTGGAAACCAATGATCAAGACCACCGATACCGCTTATTGCCGCCCAAACTAGATCAGCATTAATTGCGATAGTTTTAGTTATGTTTATTTGGTCATTCATAGGGAGTTTCCTGTAGAGTTAGGCTATCGTGAATATCAACGAGGAATAGTTTATGCAATTAAATACCCCTTGTAAGGCGATATTTGCCCGTAGAATACGGGTAATTTGCCCGCGTTTAGGAGCTTGCCTATTCAAGTCGTTTGTCGGCTACTATAATGCAGTTACCTCAGGCTTATCCGATTTACCATGAATTTACAATTTCATTTATTGTCCCGTATCACGGTGGTCGCACTGATTTGCCTATTGATCACTGCAAGTTATGTGCTTTACCTCAGTGATAAAGCCGCCAGACTAGCGACAGAAATCACTGCCGATTCACTTGGTAAGCAATTTGAGATGCAACTTTTTCGCAGACAAGCAGGAATCGGCCAAGAAAAGCCGTTTCCTGACTTCGATCTCTGGAAACAAACCGTTAATGCACCTGGGGTGTGTATTCGTTTTATAGCCATCGATAGCGCTAGCGTGCGTAGTCTTTGTATTGGTGAAAAACCTGCGGAAATAGACTGGCCTAATAGTTTTGATATACTTTACCGCTGGCTTTTTAAAGCCGGATTTGAGAAAACCCGCTCGATTATATTTAATGGTCAAGCCTATGGTGAATTGACTGTTACGCACAGTGCAGAGATGGAAATAGCGCAAGCTTGGGAAAATATCTGCGGCTTATTAGGCTTATCTGCTGTCACCGTTTTAGCCGTGTGTTTGCTGGTATTTCTAAGCATCAACCGTGCGTTACAGCCAGCAGGAATGTTTGTTACTGGCTTAGAACATTTAGAACAAGGTGATTTAGCTTATCGCTTGCCTGCATTCGAGTTAATTGAATGGCAACGTATCGCCAAAGCCATCAATCAATTGGCATCTAGCCAACAAGAACTGCTGACCGATCGGCATAAACTCACCGTAAAATTGATTAATGTGCAGGAGGAAGAGCGGCGCTTTCTAGCGAGGGAGCTGCATGATGAGTTTGGTCAATGTCTAGCGGCTATTAACGCTGTTGCTGCCTCCATCTCACAAACCGCACAGCAAGACTGTCCGGCCTTAGTTAAGGATGCCGAACATATCCGTCGGATTACTCAGCACATGCTCGATAACGTGCGCGATCTGTTGAAGCATTTACGACCCGCTGAATTAGATGAGCTGGGGTTTGCGGTTTGTCTTAATAGTTTGGTATCTGGATGGAATGCTCGGAATAGTGGTAATAGTGTGCAATGCTATTATCAATTGAATATCGTCGGCGATTGCAACTTACTGCAAGAGCCGTTGACGACCTCATTGTTTAGAATTACTCAAGAATGTCTAACTAATATTGCCAAACATTCAGCGGCCCAGAACGCACATATCAACTTATCCATTATGGAAAATTCCGTTACCTTAATAATTGAAGATGATGGCTGTGCAACTGAATTACCTTTTATTAAAGGGGCGGGCATCGGTTTACTCGGTATTCGTGAACGAGTCATTGCGCTTGATGGGCAATTATCATTGACTATCGCCCAGCCACACGGGCTAAAAGTTGCAGTTAGCTTGCCAACACTATGACAACGATCCGGATTTTGCTGGTTGATGATCACGCTATTGTGCGCGAAGGTTATTTATCACTGTTATCAAAACAAGCTAATTTACAAGTAGTTGCCGAAGCGGCTGACGGTATCCAAGCCTACCAGCGCTTTAAGGAGTGCAGCCCAGATGTGGTGATTACCGATCTTTCTCTGCCCGGTATTAGCGGCTTGGAACTCATTAGCCGCATCAAACAACGTGATTCTAAAGCGAAGATATTAGTCAATAGTATGCATCAAAATCCAAGCTTTGCTGTCCAAGCCAGTCATGCTGGTGCTCTGGCTTATGTTACTAAAAGTAGTCCACCGGAGGTTTTGTTAAGGGCTATCCATGAGGTTTATTGCGGTCGTCATACCTTGAGTGCAGATATTGCACAGGCGTTGGCTCTTGAAAAACTCGGTACTGAACGGATGGCTTTGGAAACATTGACGGTACGGGAATTTGAGATTTTGCGGTTGCTGGTTGAAGCAAAATCAACAGAAGATATTGCCCAGACGCTCAACATCAGCTCGAAAACCGTCTGCAACAGTCATTATTTGATTAAGCGAAAACTCGGTGTTGCCGGAGACATCGAGTTAACGCGGCTGGCGATTCGATTAAACGTAATTAGTCTGTTAGATCTGACGATATCAGCATCGTCTACGGTTTAAAGTCTAAGCAAATAAACGCACAAAAAACCCGCATAATAACACTGAAAATCCACCGATCTCTGCTACGGCAAGGATATTAAGAATTAAATAATCTTTAGCTTTATCAGGAGAGTCTCGTAAACTATTATTACTGTCTGTGGTTAAGCCTAGTTGTACATAATGCACGATGGCGATCCCAAAAAATAGCAGTGGAGGGATAACTGCGATCGTATTCACTAAATCGGAAAATGCGCTGATAGCCGCGAAAACAGCGAGCAGTTGTGCAGAAAACGCATACATCAGTGCGGCACGGTGCGCTATATTGACATAATGAGGTGCTTCGGCACGTTGATGCCGTCTCATGCAAAGATATTTCCATACCCCGGTGATTAACCCGATCATAAAGAAAATGCCTGATGCACTCAGGGCAATACGAGTTGCTGTATGGCTAAGTATTTCTTCCATTTTGGTATCCTTTACTATTTTAATGGTTGGCTTAAGGGTGAGTTACCCGACTAATTAAGCTAGATTATAAAATTTTTGGGAAGGGTGCGCTGGCATCAAATGGAACTAAATCTTGATTAAAACAGTGGTTTTGAGTTATTAAGGTAAAATATCAATAACTCTATTTTTAAATACACTATTGCACATGAGCATTATAGAGTCGTCCTCGACAAAACAACTAGTTAAACCCGAGCCAGTCGGAATAAAGCTTTCGACTCATCAAATTGCCCCACATGAAAGAGTTGACTGGTTGCATGAAGTGATATGTCGAGAATATACCCAACTTGAAATAACTTCAGTCGTTGATGCCGACTTGTCTCAAGACTTTATTTTTTACCCTTGGGAAGAATTTCAACTATCCATTATTCAATCCAGTCCTCTCTCCTTAAGGCGGTTACCCACTGAGCCACACTTGACCAGTCAGAATGCTTATTTCGCAGTTATGTTACTTTCTGGCAACTATCGGCTTGAGCAAAATGGCAGAGAAGTTTTACTTCAGCCTGGCGATATGACTATTTATGATGCCACCCGACCTCATCAAATCCATTGTTACCGCGAAGCGAGTAACTTGATATATTTAGCCATTCCACGGGCTAAGTTAAGGAATAGAGTGGCCGATATAGACCGATGTACCGCATTGCGCATTCCAGGCACTAAAGGTATCGGCTTTGTGGCAGCAAATTTTATGCATACCTTTGCAACCCAGGCCGATCAATTGCAGACGCATGAGTTTTCAAGTCTTTTTGATCAAACATTAGACTTGCTAGCCTTGGCCGTTACGTCGGTACGTCCAGTTAACGTTAACCTGTCCAGAAGCCGAGCTGCTTCAATTAATACCATCAAAACCTTTATTGAACAAAATCTTCAGAATACAGGACTCGATACCTATTATATTGCCCAGCACGCTGGATTATCGGCGCGTTATATCAACAAACTATTTGAAGAGGAAGGCACATCACTGATCCGCTATGTTTGGAAGCGAAGGTTAGAAAATTGCAGTAGGGATATTAAAAATCCTGTTTATACAAATCAGCGCATATCTGACACTGCATTTCGGTGGGGATTTAATGATGCGGCTCATTTTAGCCGCGCCTTCAAAAAGCAGTTTGGCTCTTCACCTAGTGAGTATAAAAGCAAACAATAATGGCAGTATTTTCCACTGTTATTGAGTTATGTCACTCTTTTAACTGTGGAACCACTGGCCGTATAAAACTTATTTACTCTAAGCAATTTGCGCTAAATTCCCTTTATCTTCTAACCAAACTTTTCGGTCTGATGAACGTTTTTTAGCCAATAATAAATCCAATTGATTAGTGGTATCGTCATCTTCAGTGATGGTCAGTTGCACTAAGCGTCTAGTATCTGGATTCATCGTGGTTTCCCGTAACTGACTGGGATTCATTTCACCCAAACCTTTAAAGCGCTGCACATTAACCGTACCTTTTAGCTTTTCTACTTTAATACGATCTAGCACACCTTGGCGTTCTGACTCATCTAAGGCATAAAACACCCGCTTCCCTATATCAATACGGTATAAAGGCGGCATGGCGACAAACACATGCCCTTCCCTAACCAAAGCCGTAAAGTGCTGATAAAACAACGCGCAGATTAAAGTGGCAATATGATTACCATCAGAATCCGCATCCGCTAAGATGCATACCTTGCCGTACCGTAAACCGCGTAAATCATCTGAGCCTGGCTCTATCCCTAAGGCCACGGCAATATCATGTACCTCTTGCGAAGCCATGACTTGATTAGATTCAACTTCCCACGTATTTAGAATTTTACCGCGCAACGGCATAATGGCCTGAAAATCGCGTTCTCGCGCTTGCTTAGCAGAACCACCCGCTGAATCTCCTTCCACTAAAAACAACTCTGTTCTGGCAATATCTTGGGCTGAACAGTCGGCTAACTTTCCAGGTAATGCAGGGCCTGCAGTTATTTTCTTACGGATGATTTTTTTATTTGAGCGTAATCTTTTTTGGGCACTTGAGATAATAATCTCGGCAATCTTTTCGCCCTGCGCTGGATTTTGGTTTAACCACAAACTAAAACTATCTTTAGCCACGCCCGAGATAAAAGCCACACACTCTCGTGAACTTAAGCGCTCTTTAGTTTGCCCAGAAAACTGTGGATCTTCTAATTTTACCGACAGAACAAAGTGACAATTCTCCCAGACGTCTTCTGGTGCAACCTTGACACCACGCGGCAATATGCCGCGAATATCACAGAACTCGCGCATGGCTTCTGTTAAACCGGCCCGTAGACCATTCACATGCGTACCACCTTGGGCAGTAGGCACTAAATTCACATAGCTTTCATTGAGCACTTCCTCTGGGTTTTCTAAGGCCCAAATCACGCCCCATTCCACTGCCTCATGCTTACCTGTTACATCCCCCATAAAGGGTTGCTCAGGAAAGAAATCGATATCACCTATTCTATCGAGTAAATATTCTTGCAGACCGTTTTGGTAACACCATTCATAAACTTCATTTGAATGCTCGTCTTTTAAGGATATTTTTAAGCCCGGGCATAATACGGCTTTTGCCCTTAAAACATGCTTTAACTTAGTGACAGAGATTTTACTGGAATCAAAGTATTTTTCATTAGGCCAAAAGCGGACTAAAGTACCTGTATTGTTTTTACCAACAGTGCCCGTCTCTGCAAGCTCACTGGTCTTATCACCATCGGCATAAGAAATCGCATACACCTTACCATTTCGCTTAACTTCGACTTCTAATTTAGCCGATAAAGCGTTAACCACAGAAACACCCACGCCATGCAAACCACCAGAAAATTGATAGTTCTTATTAGAGAATTTACCGCCAGCATGTAACTGGGTCAAAATAACCTCAACCCCCGGGATGCCTTGTTCTGGATGAATATCGACCGGCATTCCTCGACCATCATCCGATACTAATACCGAACCGTCTTTGTAGATAACCACATCGATGCTTTTGGCATGACCCGCCATTGCTTCATCGACACTATTATCAACGACCTCTTGGACTAAATGATTAGGGCGCGTGGTGTCCGTATACATACCCGGTCGCTTTTTGACCGGATCTAAACCGCTTAAAACCTCTATTGCGGCCGCATTATATTCAGTACTCATTATTTATTTATTACTAGTGTGGATTCTGTTTAAAATAGACTTTGGCTTCATCCCAGTAAAAGTCTAATTCACTTAATTTACAGTCTTTTAAAACCCGCCCCGAAGCCGCGACTTGTTGTTCTATATACTGAAATCTACGGGTGAATTTTTTAGTGCTTTCCTTAAGAGCAATCTCTGGATTTACCTTTAAATGTCTGGCTAAATTAACCGCTACAAACAATAAATCCCCCACCTCTTCTTGAATATGCGCTTGATCACCTGAGGCACAAGCTTCTTTAATTTCTGCCAGCTCTTCTAACACCTTATGAAACACAGGCTCTGGATCATGCCAATCAAAGCCATGTTGCGCGGCTCGATCCTGAATTTTTTCACACTCCATTAAGGCGGGTAAATTTGCCGCTACACCTGATAAAACGCTTTCCGTGGTTTCTTTAGCTTTTTCTTGACGCTCTAGGGCTTTAGCGGCTTCCCATGCTTGATGACGCTCCTCATCATTGGCAAAAACTACGTCTGAGAACACATGCGGATGTCTACGGATTAACTTATCATTAATACTCGCTGACACATCTTCAAAATTAAAATGGCCTTGTTCTTGGGCAATTTGGGAATGAAACACGACTTGTAATAACAAATCACCTAACTCCAACTTTAAATCCTCTAAATCATTGCGCTCGATAGCATCAACGACTTCATAGGCTTCTTCTATTAAATAGGGAATTAAACTTTTAAAGTCTTGTTTAATATCCCAAGGACAGCCATCTTCTGGACGGCGTAAACGTGACATT
>CAIQNQ010000210.1 GCA_903873165.1 uncultured Methylococcaceae bacterium
CAGGTGTATCACGATAATATTCTAATAACACAGCCGAGTTTAAAATTTTCTTAGTTAGAATCAGCGTCAAAATGCTTTTAAATAGCTCAACACCTCTAAACTCTAAACCCTCCCAAACTACCGATTGACGCTCAACCCAATACGCCAACTCAGGCTTTTGCAACAATAAAGCCAAGGCAACCCTAGAAGATGACAAACGATTGAGATCTTGCGGCCTAAGCTTCTGCCCCGCTAAGTTTCTAGCCACTTGATTACGCTCTAAAGCCGACACAACCTTCATCCCTGATAAGTCCTTGAGCTTAGCAAGCATCATCTCTTTAAAAGCACTGTCTTGTAGTTTTTCTATATAAGGCTTAGCTTTAGCAATAAGTTTCGCCCTGGATTCCATCTCATTAAGATTTAATCCATCCGCAAGTTGCTCAAAAAAATAATCGGATAGCGCTTGAGCATTTTCTATTCGAGCTACAAAACCCTCTACCCCTTCAGCACGAACCAAGGAATCAGGATCATGACGCTCTGGCAACAACATAATACGACAAGACCGACCATCTTTTAAAGCTACGAAGGCCGAATCCATTACTTTCCAAGCCGCTTCACGCCCTGCTTTATCACCATCAAAGCAAAATACTAATTCTGTCGTAATACGAAATAATAAATCCAGATGAAACTGCGATGTCGCCGTCCCTAATGCGGCAACCGAATAATTTATTCCGTACTGAGCTAAGGCAATGACATCCATATAACCTTCAACAATCAATATTCGTTGCGGTTTAGGATTCTTTGCCAACAACTCATATAAACCGTAAACTTCTTTACCCTTATGAAACAATGGTGTTTCAGGAGAGTTCAAATACTTTGGCAACGAATCATCCAACACCCGCCCACCAAATCCGACAATACGAGAACGCTTATCCCGTATCGGGTACATAATCCTATGACGAAATCTATCGTAGACTTTGCCATCGTCTTTAACGATCAACATCCCTGCTTCAATCAACAGTTTTTGATCAAACTTATTCGCTAACGCATCCCACTTATCTGGCGCATAACCCAGCATAAAATCCCGAGCCACTTCACCTTTGACTTGCCTCGCTTTTAAGTAATCAATAGCCAAGGTATTTTGGCGCAGTTCTTCTACATAAAAACCTGCAACTTGTTCAAGTAAAAGATATAAGTCACTTAAATTGGCTTTAACTAATTTTACTTCAGTTGGATCAGAGACTTCTCTTTGAACAGACACCCCAGCAAAAGCGGCTAAGTCCTCAACCGCCTCTACAAAATCCAAATGCCCAAAATCCATTAAAAAACCAATAGCATTCCCGCTAGCACCACAACCAAAACAATGAAAGAATTGCTTAGTGCGGTTTACAGAGAAACTAGGTGATTTTTCTGTGTGAAAAGGACATCGAGCCACATAACTAGCACCCGTCTTTTTTAGAGGAACGCGCGAATCGATTAAGTCAACTATATCAACTCGCACCAAAAGTTCATCAATAAATTGTCGAGAAATTCTACCGGTCATTTTAGCCGGATCCAAGGATTACCCAGCTAAAGCAGTCTTGATTTTTAAACTGACTATCGACATATCTGCTCGACCTTGCATCGGTGTCTTTAATAAAGCCATCACCTTACCCATATCTTTTACAGATTCAGCACCTGACTCTAAAACTGCCGCAGCTACCATATCATCTACTTCTTGATCGGTCAGTGCTTGAGGCAAGAAATCTTGTATCACAATAATTTCAGCTTCTTCAATCGCTATCAAATCTTGCCTGTCAGCATCAGCAAACAGCCTAATTGACTCCCGACGCTGTTTGAGCATCTTATCAAGCACCAATATGGTTCTTTCATTATCAAGCACAATGCGTTCATCGACTTCTACCTGCTTAATAGCCGATAAAATCAACCGAATCACACCTAACCTTGCTTTATTGCCACTTTTCATAGAGGCTTTCATATCATCCTTGATACGATCTGTTAATAATTCCATTTTACGAACCTGAAATTAAAGTACTGGACGACCACGACGTAGATTTTTTAATGCATAACGCTCACGCGCTAATTTCTTTAAATGACGCTTAACAGCCGCAGCACCTTTGCGTTTACGTTCAGCCGTTGGTTTTTCATAAAACTCACGACGACGTACTTCGGCTAAGACACCCGCTTTTTCACAAGCGCGTTTAAAACGACGGATTGCTATATCAAATGGTTCGTTTTCTTTAATTTTTACTGACGGCATTATATGATTCCAATTATGTTAATATTGTGTGTATAAGGATAATATTTATCCAACGAACAAACAGAACCCTCAATTATACATTCTCTTTTAAAAAATTCAAAAACCAATGTACGTTTTAGGCATAGAAACCTCCTGCGATGAAACCGGAGTCGCTATATATCACTCTAAAAAAGGCCTAATAAACCACGCCTTATATAGTCAAATTGAGATGCACAGTGAATATGGTGGCGTTGTTCCTGAACTGGCATCCCGAGATCATATCCGTAAACTCGTACCCTTAATTAAGCAAATATTATCTGAAAGTCAATTACTAGCCTCTGACATAAATGCCATCGCTTATACCGCAGGCCCAGGACTCATGGGGGCATTATTAGTCGGTGCTGCAACAGCAAAAAGTTTAGCCTGGACGTGGCAAATCCCTACCATTGCAGTGCATCACATGGAAGGCCATTTATTAGCGCCTATGCTTGAAGAAAACCCACCGCAATTCCCTTTTATTGCGTTATTAATTTCTGGTGGACATACTTTATTGGTCAAAGTCGAAGGCATTGGTCGCTATGATCTTTTAGGTCAATCCCTAGATGATGCCGCCGGAGAAGCCTTTGATAAAGCGGCAAAGATGTTAGAACTGGGTTACCCCGGCGGACCCAAATTATCTGCACTGGCTACGCAAGGCCAGGCACTTATTAAATTTCCACGCCCTATGACTGATAGACCTGGCTTAGATTTCAGCTTTAGTGGTTTAAAAACCTTCACGCTTAATACTTTCAATGCTTCTGAAAAAACTCCTGATGACAAGGCAAATATTGCCGCATCATTTCAAGAAGCCGTTGCGGACACACTTGCTATTAAATGTAAAAGAGCCATACAACAAACAGGGCTTAAAAAACTTGTAGTAGCCGGCGGCGTCAGTGCTAATCAACAAATCAGAGCTGCCTTAACTGACATAGCTCTCAAAGAA
Organism: uncultured Methylococcaceae bacterium; assembly: GCA_903873165.1. Lineage (GTDB taxonomy): Bacteria > Pseudomonadota > Gammaproteobacteria > Methylococcales > Methylomonadaceae > Methylobacter_C. The sequence continues at coordinate 3,201 of CAIQNQ010000210.1, forward strand.
AAGACTGAAGTTTTCTTTCCTAGACCTGAGTTTTGTACAGACAATGGCGCCATGATTGCTTATGCGGGATGCCAACGCTTACTAGCCGAAAATCAACAAAGTTTAGAGATTTTTGCTCGCCCGCGCTGGCCTATGGATGAGTTGATTTAAGTTACCCAACCAGCTACTCTTCGCCCTTTATCAAACGCTGGATATTGCTTTTATGGCGCCATAACAATAACAACATCATAAAAATTGAGGCTCCTACTAAATAAAGATCACCGACAATAAACCAAGCATAAACGGGCGATAAAATAGAAGCGCATAAAGCGGATAAGGATGAAATCTTACCTACTTTATAAATCAACAACCATGTACCTACAAAGGCAAACCCCAGCACCCAAGAAAAGCCTAACAAGACACCAATAGAAGTTGCCACGCCTTTACCACCGGCAAACTTAAAAAACACCGGGTACAAATGTCCTAAAAAGGCCGCAATGCCGGTCAGTGCCAAAAGCTCCACCGAAACACCTAACTCTTTTGCCAAATACACTGGCAGTAAACCTTTTAATAAATCACCAAACAAAGTCATGGCTGCCGCTTTTTTTCCACCAATACGCATCACATTAGTCGCACCAGGATTTCCTGAACCCTGTTCTCTTGGATCAGGCAAACCCATTAATTGACAAATTATAATTGCACTAGAAATTGAGCCTATCAAATAGGCAGCGGGAACAAACAACCATTGAATCATTTAGTTTTTACCTTATTATTATTTTTGAATGTAATTGTTCTAATAAAAAACACTTTGATTTTATCAGTTAAAGTTTTAGAAAACCGCATTGAAAGCTATTAATTATTGGTCTTAATTAGCATGAAATCAAATTTTAATTTACAAGATTACTTTAACTATTCATTTAAATAGTATTATTTTATTGAAATAAATTAATATTGTTATGTCTATATAAGAACTTTGTATGAGAATATACACAGATAAATGAAATAGTTTTTTGAAATTATAAGTATAATTTTTACAAACAATAGGTCAGCAGGATAAAAAAATGATTCGTACAGGTGTAGTAGGCGGTACGGGATATACCGGTGTTGAGTTACTTAGAATTTTAGCGTTACATCCAGAAGTAGAAGTGGCAGTTGTCACCTCAAGGGCAGATGCCGGTACTCGTGTTGATGCGGTGTATCCCAGTTTACGCGGCAGTATTCAGGTGGAATTTAGTTTACCTGAACTGGAGACATTGGTTACCTGTGATGTGGTATTTTTCGCTACGCCTAATGGGACAGCGATGTTAATGGCAGAAAGCTTAGTGGCGCGTGGTGTAAAGGTGATTGATCTATCGGCCGATTTTAGGTTAAAAGATGCTAAAGAATGGTCAGATTGGTACGGGATGGAACATGCTTGTCCTGATTTA